>DASQJO010000141.1:0-6750 GCA_035630955.1 Kineosporiaceae bacterium | reverse complement strand
TAACCCCCCGGCCCCCCTCTCCTCTTCCCCGTGATCATGCAATCCGCGTTGATCAGTGATCCAGCGACTACTGATCAACGGGAATTGCATGATCACGGGGAGACTCGGGGGGATGCCGACTGTGCTGGGGCCACGAGCAGGGTGACGGCGAGGACGGCGGCGACCGAGCCTGCGATCACCAGCGGGACCGTGCCCACGCTCCCCCACGCCAGCCCCGCCCACACGCCCGCGACGAGCACGGCGAACCCGCCCAGTCCCTGGACGAACCCCTGGGCCGCCCCCTGCCGCAAGGTGCCGGCGTAGCGGCTGACCCAGGCCTTGCCCACGCCGTCGGTGCACGCAGCGAACAGGCCGTACGCGGCGAGCAGCAGCCACGACAGCACCGCCGACCGCGTGAGCCCCAGCCCGAGGTAGCACAGCGCGAAGAACACGAGACCGACGGCGTAGACGCGCCTCGGGCCGAACCGGTCGGTCAGCGCCCCGGCCGGGTAGCTCGCGAGGGCGTAGACGGCGTTGTAGCCGACGTAGGCCAGGATGACCGCCGGCACGCCGAACCCGATCTGGTTGAGGTGGAGCAGGAGGAGCGCGTCCGGGATGTTCACGACGCCGAAGCCGATGAGCACAGCGGCGACGCGCGGGAAGCCCGGCCGGGTGTCGGGCGGCGGCCGCAGCAGGCGCCGGACGCCGGCGAGCGCGGGCCGCACCCCGCGGGGCAGCAGCCCCCGGCGGTCGAGGAGCGGGCGGGGGCTCTCGTGGACGGCGAGCACGAGCAGCGCGCTCGCCACCGCGGGCACGACCGCGACGACGAGCAGCGTCCGGATCTGCTGGCCCGCCAGCTGGTAGATCGCGAGCCCGGCGAGCGGACCCAGGACGGCGCCCGCGGTGTCCGCGGCCCGGTGCAGCCCGAAGACCCGGCCGCGCGCGGCCAGCGGCACCCCGTCGACGAGCAGCGCGTCCCGCGGCGCACCGCGGATCCCCTTGCCCAGCCGGTCGACGGCGCGGCCGACCAGGACGACGGGCCACACGTACGCAAGGGCGATCACCACCTTGCCCACGGCGGCGAGCCCGTAGCCGGCCCCGATCAGGCGCCGCCGCGGATAGCGGTCGGCGAGGCGGCCGGCGACGAGCCGGGTCAGCGAGGCGGCGGCCTCCGCCAGCCCCTCGACGAGACCGACGACGGCGGCCGGAGCGCCGAGCACCGACGTCAGGAAGATCGGCAGCACCGGGTAGAGGAGCTCGCTCGCGGCGTCCTGCAGCAGCGAGACCCACGAGAGCACGACGACGTTGCGCGTCCTCCAGGCCGGCCGGCGGCGGCCGGCCCCCGGGTCCGCCGTCCGTGTCACCCGGTCAGTCTCGCGGTTCGAGCTTCTCGACGCGGGCCCGGGCACGCTGCGCCGAGCGCCCCGCGAGCTCGGCCACCCGGTCGGCGGCGTCCCGCTCGCGCCGCAGGCTGCGCTCGTCGCGCGTCGAGGCCGCCAGGGCCTGCTCGGCGCGCTGCAGCTGCTCCTGCAGGTCGTCGATGAGCTCCCGGGCCTCGGTCACGGAGCGTTCGGCGTCGTCGTGCCGTCGCTGCGCCGCCCGCGCCGTCGCGACCGCGTCCTCCCAGGCCTGCTGCGCCTCCTGCGCCTCCTGCCGTGCCTGCTCCAGCTCGGCGGCGCGGCGCTCCTCCTCACGCCGGCGCTCCTCCTCGCGGCGTTGCTCCTCGCGCCGGCGGGCAGCCTCTGCGTCCTCGGCCTTGCGGGGACGCCGGGGAGCCTCGGCGGGAGGTGTCGTCGGGACGGCGGCCAGCCGTCGCGGCGCCGGCGTGTCGGTGTCCGGCGTCCCCAGCCCGGCGTAGCTCGTCGGCGAGGTGAGGCGGCCCGAGCGGACGGCCTCGGCGACATCCGGATCGGCCATGGCAGCGCCGAGCGTCGACTCGACCTCCTGGCCGACGTCCTCGCTGACCGGGTGCCCGAGCTCGCGGGCCAGCGCGCGGGCCTGCCGGCCGACCGCCGCGATGAGCTGCTGGCGCTGCCGGCTCAGCCCGCGGAGCTCGTCGCCGGCGAGCCCGAGCTGGGCGGTGCGGAGCGCCTCGCCGAGGGTCAGCAGCTGCTCGACCTCGGCCGGGCGATGGCGGATCAGCGCGTTGACGAGCCACGCGGCCTGAGAGGGGCGGCGCAGTCCGGAGATCGCCTTCGCGGTGGCACGGTCCCCCGCGGCGCGGGCCTCACGGGCCGCATCGTCACGGGCGGAGGTGAACTCCTCGGGCAGCAGTCCGTACAGACGTTGCGCGACGTCCTCGACCGACTCGACGCTCATGCTTCATCGTGGCCGCGAACCGCCGCGGGGGCGAGCCTGCATGATCGGACCGGTTTTCATGATCGGACCGGTTTGCATGATCACGGGGGGAGCCTCGAGCACGGCCGGCGGCGGGCGTCGGGGGCCGCCGCCGCCGGCCGTGGTTCGAGGGGCGCTCTCGCGCCGGAAAGCTCCGGTCGGCTTCCTTGCGGCGCCGGGACTTCGGAACTTTCTGTACCCGGAACATTACTCACGGCTTTCAGTTCTGCGCCAGCAGTTCCGTGTCGTTCATTCGGACCAATCTCTCGGTCCCCCGCCGGTGCGCACCTCCGCCACGGGCGGCTCCTCGACGCCGGGGGCCGTCCGCGAGCCGCTGCCCAGGCGCGTCATCCAGGCGCGCCGGTTCACCGCACCCGTCCGGGCGATCTGCAGCTGGGCGCGGCCGGCGAGCACGAGCGAGAGCACCGCGAGCGGCAGCTCGACGAAGAGCGCGAGCGCGGCCGAGACGAGCAGGTCGTGCCCGCCGGGCGAGGTCGTGACGTCGAACCAGGCGTCGACGACGAGCAGCGCGGCCGTCGCACTCGCGACGTTGACCACGAACGGCGAGCGGCGCCAGGCCAGGTAGGCGGTACGCGCGAGCGCTCCGCACAGCAGCACGTCGAAACCGACCCACGCGAGCCGATAGTGAGAGCTCACGCTCCGCTCGGGCAGCGACCACGCGAGCCAGATGATCCATGGCACGATCGCAATGGCCAGGAGCGCGTAGACCGGCATGATCCACCGTGCGACGGCCCGCCGAGGTATCCGCAGCCCGTGCCAGCTCGGTCCCACGCTCATGCCGCCATGGTCGCGCCCGTGGCTGGGAGTTGCACGTGTGACGGCTATGAATCGCTACTCGGCGACGACGACGAGTACCGCGACGTCGTCCCGCTCGGAGGAGAACGCCTCCACCGCCTGCAGCACGCCGTCGGCGACGGCGTCCGCCACCAGCGCGGCGGCGGCGGCGCCGTGCTTGCCGCGCAGGCCCTCCGCAGCGGCGGCGATCACGTCCGCGAGCCGCTGCTCGCCGAACTGCTCGATCCCGGAGCGCGCCTCGGTGACGCCGTCGGTGTACGCGACGAGCACCTCTCCCGGCTGCAGATGCACCGACTCCTCCTTGATCTCGACGCGCGAGAGCAGGCCGAGCGCGGTGCCCGGCTGCCCGACAGCCGTCACCGACCCGTCGAGCCACCGGACGAGCGGCTGCGGGTGGCCGCCGAGCGCGAGGGTGAGCCGGACGCCCGGGGTCCAGTCGGTGGCGATGTCGACGGGGTCCTGGACGACGCGGCCGTACAGCACCGTGCAGAACCGCTCCTCGCCGACGTCGCTGAGCAGCGCCTGGTTGAGCTGCTCCAGCGCGCGGCCCGGCGACCAGCCCTGGGCGCTCAGCGTCCGCAGGGTGTACCGGGTCATCGAGGTGACGACGGCGGCGTGCACGCCCTTGCCCGCGACGTCCCCGAGGACGACGGCGTGGTCGCCGCCGAGGGTCTGGTGGACGTCGTAGAAGTCGCCGCTCACCCGGCCGCTCTCCCCGCCCGCCGGCACCCAGCGGGCCGCGATCCGGACGCCGGGCACCGTCGGCAGCAGCTGTGGACGCAGGCCGGCCTGGAGCGTGTCGGCGAGCCGGGTGCGGTCGTCGAGCAGCTCGCGGAGGCGGCGCTCGGCGTCCATCCGCTCGGTGACGTCGCGCAGCACGACGAGGAGGGCGATCTCCGAGCCCCGGCGGTCCGTCAGCGAGCTGACCTGGACGGCGAAGTCGCGCCGCTCGACCTCGCCGTCGAGTTCGAGGTCGAGGTGACCCTTCGTCGTCCCTCCGGCCCTGTGCTCCCGCAGCAGCGGCACGACCGCGGGCAGCACGTCCTCCACGTAGCGTCCGATCAGCGCGCCCCGCGGCACGCCGACGACGTGCGCCGCCGCCGCGTTGACGTCGGCGATCCGGCCCTGGGCGTCGAGGACGACGACGCCGTCCACCATCTGCGCGACGAGGGCCCCGCGGGCGACGGGCAGGATGTCGAGCAGCCGGAGCCGGAAGATCCCCCAGACGAGCACGAACGTGAAGATCGCGAAGAGGAACGGCGCCGGGTCGACGCGTCCGAGCCCGAAGAGGTCCAGGTTGTAGACGACGTTGCCCAGCAGCGGCAGCAGGCTGGCGACGATGAGGACGTTCGCCTGCCGGCGGTACGGCCCCCCGATGCGGCCGATCCGCGTCACGAACGTGCCGAGCGCGACGACGAGCAGCACCCAGCTGTAGAGGGCGTGCGGCCACAGCAGCGGACCGGCGTGCGCGACGGGCGGATCGGTGATCTCGTCCGACGGCCGGTAGAAGTGGACGAGGTCGCGGGTCTGCGGCAGCGCGAGCAGCGCCAGCACGAGGACGGGCTCCACGCACAGCGCCGCGAGCACGCTCCGCGGCAGGGGCCGACGAGTCGTGTACTGCCGGACGAACGCCCACAGGGCGGCCGGCACGGTCACGACGCCGACGAACTTCAGCCCGGACCACACCTGGGCGGCGGCCACCGTGTGCGTCGAGAGCTCGACGGCGTAGCACGCCGTCCAGACGAAGATCCCGAGCAGGGCGACGACGAGGCTCGGCCCGCCCGCGGCCGCGCGGCGTCGCCACACGTACCAGGACATGGCCAGGTACGCGGCGCCTCCCACCGCGAGCCCCAGACCGAGCGCGAGCTCCCTCGTCATCACGACTCCCGCCCCCTCCCCCCTTCGGGCAAAGGCTGCATCACCGTAACCTCCCGACGACTGACCGCGCACAGCCGAGACTGCTACGTGTTGCTGACAGGTCGTCCTCCCCGGTGAACCCGGCAGTCGACACACGAGGCTACGGTGATCACGTGACCGACGATCCGTACGAGGTCGCCCGCGAGGCTGCCGAGGAGCTCGCCGCGCGGACCGGCGTGGAGCGGCACGACGCCCTCGTCGTCCTCGGGTCGGGCTGGGCCGGCGCGGCCGACGCCCTCGGTGACGTCGTGGCCGAGCTCGGGGTGCACGAGCTGCCGGGATTCCTGCGACCCGTCGCGCAGGGGCACGCGGGCCGCATCCGGTCGACCCGGCTCGGCGACCGCGCCGTCCTCGTCGTCCTCGGCCGGACCCACCTCTACGAGGGCCACGGACCGGTCCCCGTCGTCCACGCCGTGCGGACGGCGGCGGCGGCCGGGTGCCGCACCGCCGTCCTGACCAACGCCGGCGGCGGGATCCGGCAGGACTGGCCGACGGGCACCGGCGTCGTCCTGCGCGACCACCTCGACCTGGCCGGGGCCGGCCCGCTGGTCGGTCCGCGGTTCGTCGACCTCACCGACGCGTACGCCCCGCGACTGCGGCGGCTCGCCCACGAGGTCGACCCGGACCTCGCCGAGGGCGTCTACGCGATCCTGCGCGGCCCCCACTTCGAGACGGTCGCCGAGGCCCGCATGCTGCGCACGCTCGGCGCCGACCTCGTCGGGATGTCGACCGTGCCGGAGGTGATCGCCGCCCGCGAGCTCGGCCTCGACGTGCTCGGGCTCTCGGTGGTCACCTCCGTCGAGCCGCTGGAGTACGGCGCCCCGGGCGTGGACGCGGACGAGGTCGTCCGCGTCGCGGCCGTCGCGGCTACACGACTCGGGCGGATCATCGGTACCGTCCTGCTCAGGGACGCCGAGAGCCCCGGCGCGCCCGGCCACGGCCCGAAGGAGACCCCCGATGGCGACTGAGGTCCCCGCGACGTCGACCACGACGAGCGGCGCGTTCAGCCTCGAGACGCGAGGCATCGAGATCGTCGACGAGGGCGAGCGCAAGGGCCGGCCCCGCGATCTCTTCTGGCCGTGGTTCGCGGCCAACGTGTCCGTGCTCGGGATCGCGTACGGCGCGTTCATCCTGGCCTTCGGCGTCTCCTTCTGGCAGGGCGTGTTCGCGGCCGTCGTCGGCACCGCGTTCTCGTTCCTGCTCGTCGGCTTCGTCGCGCTGTCCGGCAAGTCGGCGTCCGTGCCCACCATGATCGTGTCGCGTGCGCCGTTCGGCGTGCGCGGCAACGCGCTCCCGACGGCGGTCTCGTACGTGCTGCTCGTCGGCTGGGAGACCGCACTCACCGCGCTGGCGACGCTCGCTACGGCGACCGTCTTCGACCGGCTGGGCGTCGGCGGCGGCAACGCGACGAAGATCATCGCGTTCCTCGTGGTCGCGGCCGTCGTGGTCGCCGCGGGTGTGCTCGGGTTCGACGTCATCCTGCGGCTGCAGCTGATCCTGACGATCGCGCTCGGCGTCCTCACCGTCGTCTACATCGCGCTGACCGCGAAGGACGTGCACTGGGACGTCGTGAGCGCGCTCCCGGGCGGGTCCGGCCAGGCCGTGCTCGGCGCCCTCGTCTTCGCGATGACCGCGCTCGGCCTCGGCTGGGTCAACGCGGGCGGCGACTACTCGCGCTACCTGCCGCGCAGCGCCTCCGGC
>DASQJO010000140.1:0-5402 GCA_035630955.1 Kineosporiaceae bacterium | reverse complement strand
CGACCAGGGCCCGACGAAGACGGCGCCGGCGTTGGTCACCCGGGCCGCGACGGCGGCGGCGTCCCGGGTCTGGATCTCCAGGTGCTCCGCGGCGTACGCGTCGACGACGGCGAGCCCGCCGTCGAGGTCGTCGACGAGGATTACCGCCGACTGCGGGCCGGCGAGCGCGGTGGCGATCCGCTCGGCGTGCTTGGTGAGGGGGACGCGGCGGGCGAGCTCCGCCTCGACCATCCCGGCGAACGCCTCGCTGGGTGTCACGAGGACGGCGGCGGCCATCGGGTCGTGCTCCGCCTGGCTGACGAGGTCGGCCGCGACGTGGACCGGGTCCGCGGAGTCGTCGGCGAGAACGGCGATCTCGGTGGGCCCCGCCTCGGAGTCGATGCCGACGACACCCTTGAGCAGGCGCTTGGCGGCGGCGACGTAGATGTTGCCGGGGCCGGTGACGAGGTCCACGGGCTCGCAGACGAGGTCACCGGCGGCGTCGCGGGCGCCGTAGGCGAACATGGCGACGGCCTGGGCACCCCCGACGGCGTACACCTCGTCGACGCCGAGCAGCGCGCAGGCCGCGAGGATCGCCGGGTTCGGCAGGCCCTCGAACCCCGGCGGGTTCTCGCGCTGCGCGGGGCTGGTGACGGCGATCGAGCCGACGCCGGCTTCCTGCGCCGGGACGACGTTCATGACGACGCTGCTGGGATAGACGGCCAGGCCGCCCGGGACGTAGAGGCCGACGCGGCCGACCGGCACCCACCGCTGCGTCACCGTGCCGCCGGGCACGACCCTGGTGGTGAACCCGCCCGGCACCTGCTCGCGGTGCACGGCGCGGACCCGGTGGATCGACTCCTCGAGGCCGCGCCGGACGTCGGCATCCAGGACCTCCAGGGCGCGGGCCAGGGCCTCGGGCGGCACCCGGATCCCCACCGGGCGGACGCCGTCGAACCGCTCGGTGAGGTCGAGCAGCGCCTCCACACCGCGGGCACGCACGTCGTCGCAGATCGGGCGCACCCGCTCCACCGCATGCTCGACGTCGAGCGCCGCGCGCGGGACGACGCCGCGCAGCGCGCGGGATCGCAGGGCCTGGCCACGCAGGTCGAGTCGTCGGATCACCCCGTCGAGTCTAGGCGGGCCGGCCGGACGGGCCGACTCGTCGCCGGGCGGCGATCCGGCGAGCGCGGGCACGACACGGCTGTCTAGTCTCGGGCCGTGGCGACGCGGCTACCCCTGTTCCCGCTGAGCACGGTCCTGGTCCCGGGGCTGGTGCTGCCACTGCACGTGTTCGAACCCCGCTACCGCGTCCTCGTCGAGGCCCTGATGGAGCTGCCCGAGGACGCCGAGCGGCAGTTCGGCGTCGTCACGATCCGGTCCGGCCGCGAGGTCGGCGTGGACGGGGTCCGGGCGCTCTACGGCATGGGCTGCACCGCGGAGTTGCGGGAGGTCACGCCGTACTCGGACGGCCGCTACGACCTCGTCACCGTCGGGGAGACCCGGTTCCGGCTGCTCGGGCTCGACAAGGAGGCGGGCACGCCGTACGACACCGGCTTCGTCGAGTTCGTGCCCGAGGAGGACGGCGACGGCGACGTCGGTGCCCTCGCCCAGCGCGTGACCGAGCGCTTCGCCGACTACCGCGAACGGCTCGGCGTCGAGGTCACCGAGTTGCCGGACCAGCCGCAGGTGATCTCCTACCTCGTCGCGGCGGCCGTCGTCCTGGACCTGCCCGAGCGGCAGGGACTGCTGGAGCAGCCCACGACGTCGGACCGGCTGCGCGCGGAGATCGCGCTGCTCCGTCGGGAGTCGGCCCTGATCAGCGCGTTCCGGTCGCTGCCGGCGGTGGACTTCGCGCGGGAGAGCGGGAGCGCGAATTGAGCCGCCGGCAGCGGGCCGGCGCAGGCACGCCGGCGACCCAGGTGCTGGCGCGCGACGGCGCCCCGCACACGCTGCGCGCCTACGACCACGACCCGACCGCGCGGGAGCGCGGCCTGTCGTTCGGCATGGAGGCCGCCCTCGCCCTGGGCCTGGAGCCGGCGCAGGTGTTCAAGACCTTGCTGGCGGACGTCGACGGCAGGCTCGTCGTCGCCGTCGTCCCGGTCGATCGCAGCCTGGACCTCAAGGCCCTCGCGGCCGCGGTGCGCGGCAAGCGCGCGGTCATGGCCGAGCCGGCGGACGCCGAGCGGGCGACGGGATACGTGGTCGGGGGCATCAGCCCGCTCGGTCAGCGGCGGCCGCTGCCCACGGTGGTCGACGCCTCGGCGCTGGAGTGGGCGACGGTGCTGGTCAGCGCCGGGCGCCGGGGGCTCGACGTGGAGCTCGCGCCCGCGGACCTGGTCCGGCTCACGTCCGCCGTCACGGCTCCTGTCGCCCGCTGACGCCGTCGTCGCCGGGGGCCCGCGGGTCGCTGCCGGCGTGCCGGGGCGAGCGCCGCCCACCCTCGCGGCCCTCGGGATCGGGCGAGACCACGAGCGCCAGGAGCATGCGCAGCGCGGTGAGGACGGCCGCGACGAGCGGCCAGAGCACGGCGACACCCGGAGCCCCGAGCACCTGGACGCCGAGGTGGAGGCCGACGACGGCCGCGAGCACGTTCGCGGCCGTGGCGGCGGCGAGGACGACGGCCAGCCGCACGGCGGGACGCGGTCCGGGGACGACGGCGAGGACGATCGCCGTCACGACGCCGGCGCCGACGGCGAGCAGGGCCAGCAGCCCGTCGCCCGCGACCCGGCTCTCACCGAGGTCGGCGGACCTCGACACCGACGGGGCGAGCTCGGCCCAGACGGCGCCGAGGAGCACGCCGGCGGCCAGGATCGCCACGGCGGCCGCGACCTCGGCCAGCACGGTGCGGCGCCGCCCCGACGACGGGGGCGGCGCCGGCCGGGACAGCACGGGACTCACCACGACGTCACCATGCGCCCAGCCTGCCAGTCACCGCGTGGTGACCCGCACCGTGGTCGTCGTCCCGTCCCCCGTCGCAGTGACCGAGAGGCCGACGGCGCGCAGCGGCCGCAGCGCCGCGGTCATGTCGTCCATGCCCTTGGCGTACGTCGCCAGCAGGCGCTCGACGTCGACGTAGGCGACGGCGGACGCGCGGTCGGCGTCCGGGACCGCGTCGCGGAACGCGTCGGTCCCGCCCAGGCCGCCGTCCTTCGTCATCGCCTCGGCCTCGGTCCGGTCGGTCGCCAGGACGTACCCGCCCGGGACGTCGCGGCGCTCCAGCGGGAACCCGGACGCGTCGGTGAACCGCAGGAGCCGGTCGAGCGCCCCGCTGAGCCCGGCCGCGTCGCTCTCGGCGCGCACCCCGAGGACGGGCCGTCCGGACCCGTCCGGCTCGGCGAGGGCCACGGCGGCGCGCCGCCCCAGCAGCGCCTGGAGGTCCTCGGGCAGCTTCAGGCCGGTCTGCTGCCCGAACTCGTCCAGCGAACCCTGAACCGCCTGGCCTGAACCGGCCGCGGCGGTGCGGATCGTGTCGCCGGCGCCGGACACCCCGACCGCCGCGACCGTGTCCTCGGGAAGGGCGGAGACCGCGGCTCCGGCACCGGCGGCGGTCGAGGCGCCGGTGCTGCCGAAGGTCCGGACGACGACCTCGGCGTTGCCGCCGGTGAAGCGCGCGACGGCGGCGTACCGCTGCTTCAGCAGGTCGCCGCCGCCCAGCACGCCGCTCGTCATGCCGCCGCGCAGACCGAGCAGGGAACCCGGCTGCAGCGCCTCGCCGAGGGCGGGCAGGCGGGACGGGTCCGCCCAGCCGGTCACGACGCCGGCGTCGCCGAGGGCGTCGACGTCCTTCCGGAAGGAGGCGTCGTCCGCAAGGCTGCCGCCGGCCGCCGACCGGGTGGCGGCGTCCACGTGGGCCCGGGTGTCGGAGATCGTGGCCCATCCGTCGGCGACGGCGAAGGCCATGTCGTCGTCGGCGGCCTTCGCCAGCGTCGCCGTGGCCCTGGCCTCGTCCGTGACCTGGAGGACGGCCACGGGGACGGGCGCACCGTCGCGACCCCCGGGGAGCGCGGCCAGCCCGACCCGGGAGCCCAGCCAGGGCTCCACCTCGCTCCAGGCGGGCGCGGACGCGTCCTGCGCCGTGAGCTTCTCGTACAGGAAGCGCCGGGGGTCGGAGTCCTCGCGCAGGTCGCTCGCGAACGGGAACTTCCGGAAGAAGCGGATCGCGTCGATCTTCTGACTGCCGGAGGGGTCGAGGTCCACCTCGATCATGGCGGCGGCCGTCGCCGGCAGGTGCTTCTCCGGCTGGTCGCCGGTGTCGCCGTTGAAGGCCGCCCACGCGACGGCCGCGCCGCCGACGAGGACGACGGCGACCCCGGCGGCGACGAGCGCCGTGACACCCCGACCGCGCGGGCGGTCGCCCGAAGGGACGGGCGCGCCGGGCAGCACCTCACCGTTCACCCATGGGTCGCGGGCCGATGGGGCCTCGGGGTCGAGGATCGCGCCCTCGACGCCCATCGGCTCCGACGGGGCTGCCGGCCGCGGCACGGCTCCGGCGGGGTGCGTCTGCTCGGGCCGGTCGCCGGCAGGCGTCGGCAGGATGTCGCTCACTCAAGGTCCCCCACGGTCGGGCCCGGCGGCCGCCGGGCGGAGGCGCCATGCTAGCGACGCGGCCGATCACGACGCGGGAAGCGGCGGCGATCCGGTGGGCGGTTCGTGTCGCAGGTCCGGACGGGACCGGCTCACACCAGGCAACTCGGACCGAGCAGGGCCTTGAGGTCGCCGAACAGGGCGGGCGACGGCGCCACGCGCAGGCCGTCGTCGAGGCGCATCACCGTCGTCCGGCCGCTCTGGGTGAGACGCAGGTGGACCTCCGTGGGCCCGGGGTGCGTGGCGAGCACGTCCTTGAGCTTCTCGACCACGGGCGGCGTGCAACGGGTGACCGGCAGGGACACGACGACCGGCCCACGGCCCGGCTCGTCGAGGTCGGGCAGCGTGAGCTCCTGGGCGTAGATCGTCGGGACGTCGTCGCGACGGTTGACCCGGCCTCGGACGACGACGACCAGGTCCTCGGCGAGGACGTGCGACACCGTCTGGTACGTCTGCGGGAAGAACAGGACCTCGATGGCGCCGTCGAGGTCCTCCACCGTGGCGATCGCCCAGGGGTTGCCGTTCTTGGTCATCTTCCGCTGGAGCGAGCTGATCAGGCCCGCGATCGTGACGGTGGACCCGTCGGGCCGGCCGTCGTCGGCCGTGAGGCTGGCGATCGAGGTGTCCGCCGCGCGGGAGAGGATGTGCTCGACCCCGAACAGCGGGTGGTCCGAGACGTAGAGGCCGAGCATCTCGCGCTCCGAGGAGAGCAGGGTCTGCTTGTCCCACTCCCCCTCCGGCACGGGCGGGACGACGGACAGCGTGGGGCCGCCCTCGTCGAGGCCGCCGAACAGCGAGTCCTGCCCGATCGCCTCCTGCCTCTTGTCCGAGACGAC
>DASQJO010000139.1:0-3079 GCA_035630955.1 Kineosporiaceae bacterium | reverse complement strand
GCCGGCGCCGTCTACCGGATGACCCCACCCGCCTCCTGACCCCTCGGGGTCAGCTCGTCGTCGCGACCGTCGTGGCGACGATCGCGGCCGTGCTCGCGACCACCGCGTCATGGGCGGCCTTGACGGCACGGCGCACGGACTCCGCGGCCCACGTCCCCTCGCCGATCTCCGCCGCCCGCCGCGCGACCGCCTTGCGGGTCGTCCGGTCCCGGACGTCGACCGCCGCCGGCGCGGCGTCGATCGCCGCGAGGAGCGAGACGAGGGCCGCCGTCCGCGCATCGGGAGTGACCCCGGTGAGCAGCACGTCGTGCAGCCGCGTGGTGAGCGTGCGCCGGCGGGCGTCGTCCGCCGCGGGCCAGCGGTCGGGCCGCAGCGTGAGCCGCTCGCGTCGGACGTCGCCCCGCCGCTCCGCACGCTCGAGGAGCCGACCGCGCAGTCGCTTGGCCAGGGCGGGAACGAGCGCGTCCGCCCGGCGCCGCTTCCGGGCAACCATGCGGACGGCGTCCGCGAGCAGGTCGTCGTCGGGCAGCGCGTCGTCGACGAGCACGACCTGCGCCTTGGCCGGCTTCGGGCCGACGAGGTCGACCCGCTCGGTGAGGGCGAGCTCGAGCAGCAGGGCACCGGCGAGGCCGTAGTCAAGCCGAGTGCCGTCCGTGCGTGGCTTGCCGGACTCCGGGTCGAGCAGCACGAGCAGCAGGTCGTCGGCCAGCGTGGTCATCTCAAGCTCCTTCGGGGACGGGTGTGGCGGTCGCGCGGTCGCGGCCGAGGCCGAGCGCGGCGCCCCAGCCGAGGCGCCCGCCGGAGCGCAGCACCGAGCGCTCGTAGATCCGGGTGGCCACGGCGACCAGCAGGACGGCGGTCGCGGCGACGACGAGCGCGGAGAGCGCGCCCTCCCACCAGGCGGCGTCGCCCAGGGCGAGCCGGCGCGGCATGGCGATCGGCGCGGTGAACGGGACGTAGGACAGCGTCGTCAGGAGGGTGCCGGGCGAGTACACGTACGACGCCGCGAAGAACGGCACGAAGACGAGCACCTGCAGCGGCACCGTCGTGGCCTGCAGGTCCTCCTGCCGGTTCGCGAGGGCTCCGGCGGCCGCCCACAGGCACGCGAGCATGAGGAACCCGAGCAGGAAGAAGAGCACGAACCAGGGGCTCGACCGGAGCAGCAGCGACGCGAGCCCGGACTGCCCGGCGACGCTCGCCCCGGCGAGGCCGACGGCCACGAACAGCGCGATCTGTCCGAGCGCGAGCGCGGTGTTGCCCAGCACCTTGCCCGCGAGCAGCACCCGCACGGGCACCGCGGCGACGAGGATCTCGACGATCCTGCTCTGCTTCTCCTCCACGACGCTCTGCGCGATCGACATGCCGAAGAGGAACGTCGTCAGGAAGAACAGGAACGCGAACGCGGTGCTCGACGCCAGCGCGAGGTCGGTGTTCCTCGACGGCGGCTCGAGCAGCCGCTCCGGCGGGGCGGCGTCCGCGGCGACAGCGAGCGCCTGCCGGGCCTGCTCGGCGGAGACCCCGGAGGCGGCGAGGCGCTGGGCGAGGGCGTCCGACGCTGCCGCGGCGGCGACCAGGGACCGCAGCTCCGAGGGCACCTCCCGGCGTCCGACGAGCTCGAGCCCCGTGCCCCCGGTGGAGGGGACGAGGGCGGCGTCGACGGTTCCGGCACGGACGCGTGCCTGGGCCGTCGCGTCGTCCGGGACCTCGGTCACGGTGATCCGTGCGGCGGGCGCCGGGGCCTGACCGGGCTGGGCGGGCCCCTGCGCGTCGTCCGGGGCCGCCTCGTCGCTCGAGGCCTTCTCGGCGGCCGCGCCCAGACTGCGGGCGGCGTCCGCGACGGCGGTCGCGCGCTGCCCGACGGCGGCCACCGTGATCTCGGGCGCACCCCGCTGGGTCAGGAGGATCGGCACGGTCGTCGACACGGCGACGAGCACGAGCAGGAAGATCGTCGAGATGACGAACGTCCGGTCCCGGACGCGGGCGAGGATCTCGCGCCGGGCGACGACGGCGACCAGGGCGCGGGCGGTGGCGTTCACGCGACGGCCTCCCGGAAGATCTCGGCGAGCGTGGGCACGGCGCGGCGGAACTCGTGCACCGGACCGCGGGCCAGGGCCGTGGTGAGCAGGCGCTGGTCGTCGGCTCGGCCGGGCAGCTCGACCAGCGCGTCGGGACCGGCGACGTCGAGCACCCGGACGCCGGGCTCGTCGCGCAGCCACCCGGCGTCCCCGCCCAGGCGTAGGTGGTACCGGGCGCCGGCGCGCTGTTCCCGCAGCTCGGCGGCGTGCCCGGCGGCCCGGACCCGGCCGCTGTTGATGATGACGATGTCGTCGCAGAGTCGCTCGACCAGGTCGAGCTGGTGGCTCGAGAACAGCACGGGGACGCCGGCGGCCGCCCGCCGGCGCAGCAGCGCCGCCATGACGTCGACCGCGACCGGGTCGAGGCCGCTGAACGGCTCGTCGAGCACGAGGAGCTCCGGGTCGTGGACCAGCGCGGCGGCGACCTGCGCGCGCTGCTGGTTGCCCAGCGACAGCTTCTCGAGCCGGTCGCCGGCGCGCGGGCCGAGCCCGAGCTCGTCGAGCAGGTCGCGGGCACGCCGGTGCGCGCCCTCCGCCGTGAACCCGTGCAGCCGCGCGAAGAAGACCAGCTGGTCGAGCACGGGCATCTTCGGGTAGAGCCCGCGCTCCTCCGGCATGTAGCCGAAGCGCCGCCGGTCCTGTGCGGTCGCGGGGACGCCGCGCCACAGCACCTCGCCGGAGTCGGGGGCGAGCACCCCGACGACGATCCGCATGGTCGTCGTCTTGCCGGCCCCGTTGGCGCCGATGAAGCCCGTCAGGACGCCGGGGCGGACGGCGAACCCGACGTCGTCGAGGGCCGGCACCGGGCCGAAGCGCCGGGTCAGGGAGCGCAGTTCGAGCATGACGCGACGCTACGGAGCCACGGCGCACCCCGTCGTCCGCCGCGGGTCGGACCCGGGCTCCCCCGCCGGGGTGACGGCCCTCCCCCTCACCGTCCTCGCGAGAGAGCGTCACTGCTGGACCCTTGGCATGCCGGGGCGTTGTTGAGAGTGTTCCGGTGCGCA
>DASQJO010000138.1:0-5035 GCA_035630955.1 Kineosporiaceae bacterium | reverse complement strand
GCACCTTGATGGGGCCGAAGTGCGCCTGCGGCACCCGCAGGTACTCGGCCTGGCCACCCGGCACCGCGCCGTACAGCGAGGTGTAGCCGAACAGGCTCGCGCCTTTGCCGAACTCGCGTACCTGTGTGGTCTCACACTGAGCGAACAGGCCGCGCGAGCACATCCAGCACGAGCCGCAGGAGATGTTGAAGGGGATGACGACGCGGTCGCCGGGCCGGACGTGCTCGACGGCGTCGCCGACCTCCTGGACGATGCCCATCGGCTCGTGGCCGAGGATGTCGTCCTCGTGCATGTAGGGTCCGAGGACCTCGTACAGGTGCAGGTCGGACCCGCAGATCGCGGTCGACGTCACCTTCATGACGACGTCCGTCGGCTCCTCGATCTTCGGGTCCGGCATCTCCTTGACCTTGACGTCGCGCTTGCCCTGCCAGGTGACAGCCTTCATTCCCGGCTCCTCTCCTCGTCGTTGTCCACAAGGAGCCGTACCCGGCGGGCCCGACGGCATGCACCGGGCCTCGACCAGTTGCGTCACATGTGACGCGAATCGTCCAGGGATTGCCGCAGGGCCGCGTACTCGGCCGTCAGCGCGGGCTGCTGGTAGTGCGCGTTCAACCCTGACGGGTTGGGCAGCACCCAGAGCGCCGAGCCCTCGAACGGCTCCGGCTGCAGGCCGACGACGGCCTTCGGGCGCGCGAACGCGACCCGGTACGCGCTCACGCCGAGGACGGCGACCGCGAGCGGCCGCCAACGGGCGACGAGCTCGCGCAGACGCGGGACGCCGGCCCGGATCTCGTCGTCCGAGAGCTCGTCGGCCCGAGCGGTGGCGCGGGCGACGAGGTTCGTGATGCCGATGCCGGCCGCCTGCAGCTCCGCCGTGTCCTCGGGTGCGAGCCGCCGCGGCGTCAGGCCCGACTCGTGCAGCGTCGGCCACAGCCGGTTGGACGGCCGGCCGAAGTGGTGGCCGGACCACCCCGACCACAGCGAGGGGTTGATGCCGACGAGCAGCACCCGCAGGCCGGGGCCGACGAGGTCGGGGAGGGTGCGGCCGTAGGCCTCGGCGAGCTCCTGCTTCGTCGGTCGCCGCACGGCGCGACCGTACCCCGACGCCGGGGCGCTCGTAGGATCGGCGTTCATGGTGGACCGCGAGCGCGACGGGTACGTCCTCACCACCGACAAGGACCGTGTCGACGTCGACACCGTGCACCGGTGGCTCTCGGAGGACGCCTACTGGGCGCTCGGCCGCCCGCGGGAGGTCGTCGAGGCGACGATCCGCAGCTGTGACGTCTGGTCCGTGCTGGCGCCGGACGGCGCGCAGGTCGCCTTCACGCGTGCCGTCACCGACGGGCTGACCTTCGCCTGGCTGTGCGACGTCTACGTCGACCCCGCCCACCGCGGACGTGGCCTGGCGACGTGGCTCGCCGGCGCCGCCGTCGAGGACCTGCGCGAGCGCAAGCTCGACCGTCTCGTGCTCGCCACCAGTGACGCGCACGCCGTCTACCGGCGCGTCGGGTTCGTCGTGCCGCCGCGCCCCGACAAGTACATGGAGCTCGAGCTCAAGGCGTCACCCTGACCAGGGCCTGGGGCGTCCTGGCCTGGATCGGGCTCGTCCTCGTCGCCGCGCGTATGCCCGTGCCGGACGGTGCCGAGCCCGCCCGGCAGGTCGTCCTCGGCGCCGCGACCTGGGCCGTCCTCGTGGCCCTGCTGCGTCGCGAGACGCCGCTGGTCCGGGCGCAGACCCTCGTCGTCGTCGCGCTCGCGACCTGCGTCGAGTACACGTTCTCGCCGCTGCTGCAGGCGTACACCTATGCCATCGGGACGGTGCCGCTCTTCGTGCCGCCCGGGCACGGCCTGGTCTACCTCGCGGCGCTGCTGCTCGGCCGCAGCCCGGTGTTCGACCGGTACCGGCGGCCGCTCGTCGCCCTCACCGTCCTCGCGGGCGGCGCGTGGGCGGCCGCCGGCGTGGCCGGCCTGATGGGAGGCAGGCACGACGTGCTCGGCGCCTTCTGGTTCGCCTGCCTGTTCGCCTTCCTCCGCTGGGGGCCGAACCGGATGCTCTATGTCGGCGCCTTCGCCGTCGTCTCCTACCTCGAGCTGGCCGGGACGGCGCTCGGCGTGTGGGCGTGGGCGCCGGCCGACCCCGTGCTGCACGTCATCGGCCAGGGCAACCCGCCGTCCGGCGCCGCGGGCGGCTACGGCTGGTTCGACCTCTGGGCGCTGCTCCTCGCGCCCCGACTCCTAGGTCTCGTCGCCCGGCTCCGGGATCGGACGGAATCCGGAGCACACGAGGTGGAGGCGCCGGATCCGTCCGTCGGCGTCCTCGTCCAGGTACCCGACCTGCTCGACGAGGAACCGGCCCTCGGGGTTGCGGAGGCGTAGGCGGTAGCCGATCCGTCCCCGGTCCGCGACCTCAGGAGGTGAGGACGTCGAGCACCGCGTCGTGGAGCAGGCCGTTCGTCGCCACCGCGCCGGCGCCGAACGGGCCGTCGGCCCCCTCCAGCGACGTGAACCGGCCGCCCGCCTCGACGACGACCGGCACGAGCGCGGCCATGTCGTAGAGCTGGAGCTGCGGCTCGGCCGCGACGTCGACGCCGCCCTCGGCGACGAGCATGTAGGACCAGAAGTCGCCGTAGGCGCGGGAACGCCACACCCGCTCGTCGAGCGCGAGGAACTGCTCGCGCCGCCCGGCGCGCTCCCACTCGCGCAGGTCCGAGTACGACAGCGAGGCGTCCCCGAGCTCGCCGACGCCGGAGACGCGCAGCCGCCGGGCGGAGGAGAGGCTGCGGCCGGTCCACGCCCCGGTGCCGCGCGCCGCCCACCAGCGGCGTCCGAGTGCCGGCGCCGACACCACCCCGACGACGGGCTCTCCGCCGTCCAGCAGCGCCAGCAGCGTCGCCCACACCGGCACGCCGCGGACGAAGTTCTTCGTGCCGTCGATGGGATCGACCACCCACTGCCGGCTGCCGTGCCCGGTCGGCGCGAACTCCTCGCCGACGACGGCGTCCCGGGGCCGGGTCCGGCGCAACTGAGTGCGGACGAGGTCCTCGGCGGCCTTGTCGGCGTCGCTCACCGGCGTCAGGTCGGGCTTGGTCTCGACCCGCAGGTCGGCCGCCTGGAACCGGGACGTCGTGACGCTGTCGACCATGTCCGCGATGACGTGCGCGAGTCGCAGGTCGTCGTCGTACACGGCGTGCTCCTGTCCTCGTCCCGGATCGATCACGTTTGCGTGTCGGGGGCTGTCCGGCCGAACGGTACCGCCTTACCGTCACGCTCATGTTCGACACGATCTCGGGCCTGCCGGTGCACGTGCTCGTCGTCCACGCCGTCGTGGTCCTGCTGCCGCTGATGTCGCTGGTGACGATCGCGGTCGCGGTCCGCCCGCGGTGGCGGCAGTACGCGCCGGCGGTGGCGGTGATCGACGGCCTGGTGGTCGTGGCGGCGTGGGTGGCGAAGGAGTCGGGGGAGAAGCTCCAGGCCAGGCTCCAGCAGTTCGACCCGGCCGTGGCGCGCGACCACGGCGAGCACGGCGCGCTCGTCCCGTACGTGGCGCTCGGCGTGTTCGTCGCCGCGGTGCTGGTCTGGGCGACGGAGCGGTTCCCGCGGATCGTCCCACTGGCCGTCGTCGCGGCGCTGATCGCGGGGGCGGGCGGCGTCTGGTGGACCTACGTCACCGGCGAGTCCGGGGCGCGGGCCGTCTGGGGCGACACGGTGAAGAACACGAAGGCGCCGCAGGGCGGGTGACCGCGCCCGCTCCCCGCGCGTCGAGTTCAGCGTGGGATCGGCAGGGGCGACGATCACGCGTCGTCGCCGCCGGCGCGGGAGCGCAGCAGGCGGCGCAGCGACTCCAACCTCGCCGGACCGGCCGGCCCCGCCGCGCCCGAGGCCGCGTAGGCGTCGAGGGCGCACTCGGGCTCGTCGTGCGAGCACCCCCGGGGGCACTCCGCCGTTCCCGGGACGAGGTCGGGGAAGGCGCCGACGATCCGGTCCGGGTCGACGTGGGCGAGCCCGAAGGACCGGACGCCGGGGGTGTCCACGACCCACCCGCCGTCGGGCA
Source organism: Kineosporiaceae bacterium (assembly GCA_035630955.1). Lineage (GTDB taxonomy): Bacteria > Actinomycetota > Actinomycetes > Actinomycetales > Kineosporiaceae > DATKNA01. The sequence goes on along the minus strand of DASQJO010000138.1, from coordinate 984 downwards.
GCGGCACCGCGACGGCGGACGTCGAGGTGTGCCGGCCGCGGCCGGTCACGTCGTTGACGGACCCGGTCGCCCGCGCCGTGCCCGGTACGAGCGCGTTGACGAGGGTGGACTTGCCGACGCCGGAGTGCCCGAGCAGCACCGTCACGCGGCCGTGCAGCCGCTCGCGGACGGCGTCCAGGCCCTCGACGCGACCGTCGACGACCCGGGTGACCACGTACGGGACCTCCAGCAGCGCGTACGACGCGACGAAGTCCGCCGGGTCGCGCAGGTCGGCCTTGGTCAGCACGAGCAGCGGGTCGAGCCCGGCGTCGTAGGCGGCGACGAGGGTGCGGTCGATGAGCCGGGGCCGCGGCTCGGGGTCGGCGAGCGCCGCGACGACGGCCAGCTGATCGGCGTTGGCGACGACGGGCCGCTCGACGGGGTCGGTGTCGTCGGCGGAGCGCCGCAGCAGCGTCGTCCGGTCCTCGACCCGGACGATGCGCGCAAGGCTGCCCCGCTCGCCCGTCACGTCCCCGACGAGGGCCACCCGGTCGCCGACCACGACGCCGGCCCGCCCCAGCTCCCGCGCCTTCATCGCGGTGATCGTGATGCCGGGATCGGACGGGCCCCCCAGGAGCACTGCGTACCGGCCGCGGTCGACGGCCGTCACCCAGCCCGGCGCCGAGTCCTCGTGCCGGGGCCGCTCCTTCGTCCGGGGCCGCGAGCCGCGCGGGTTGGGGCGGATCCGGACGTCGGACTCGTCCAGCTCGCGCCGTTGTCGCGGGGGAGTCACGGGGGGCTCACGACAGCATCGCGGTCCACAGTCCGGTGAATCCGGGCAGCGTCTTCGCCGTCGTCTCGACGTCCTCGACGAGCACGCCGGGCACGCGGAGCCCGAGCAGGGCGCCTGCGGTGGCCATCCGGTGGTCGCCGTAGGTGCGGAACAGCCCGCCGTGCAGGGGGCGGGGCCGGACGACGAGGCCGTCGGGGGTCTCGTTGACGTCG
>DASQJO010000137.1:0-6568 GCA_035630955.1 Kineosporiaceae bacterium | reverse complement strand
TCACGTAGAGCTCGGCGAGGTCCGGACCACCGAAGGCCGGGCACGTCACCTGGGAGCAGGGCAGCGGGACGACGTGCGTCAGGCGCCCCTCGGCGTCGTAGCGGTGCACCGCCGACCCCTCCCACAGCGCGACCCAGACGCCGCCCTCCGCGTCCGCGACGATGCCGTCCGGGTGGCCGTCGGTCACCTCGGCGAAGGGCCGGCGCCCGGTGACGGTGCCGGCGTCCGCGTCCACCTCGAGGACGTCGACGCGGTCGGTGGGCGTGTCCACGTAGAGGGCGCTGCGGCCGTCGGTGCGGAACGAGAGCCCGTTGGAGATCGTGACGTCGCTGAGCACGAGAGTGACCGAGCCGTCCGGGTCGAGCCGGTGCACGGTCCCGGCCCCGGGCGTCTCGGCGTAGGCCATCGAGCCCATCCAGAACCGGCCGGCGGGGTCGCAGCCGCCGTCGTTGAAGCGCAGCGCCTCGTCGGTGAACACCGGACCGATCTCGCGCTCGACGACGCCGTCGGCGTCGAGGAGGGCGAAGGTCCGTTCGAGCGCGACGACGAGCCCGCCGGAGCGGCGTGGCCGCACGCAGGCGGCGATCGTGCCGAGCTGCCGTCGCCCGAGGGCGCCCGAGACGGGGTCGAGACTTATGAGCGCCCCCGCCTCCATGTCGACGAACCGGACGAGGCCGGCGGCGGCGTCCCACGTCACACCCTCGCCGTGCACCGTGCACACGTCCGTGACCTGCTCCGCCTCCAGCGTCACCGGTGCAGCGCCGACCTCGCCCATCGCCACCCTCCCGTCCGTCCACAGACCCGGACGCTATGGTGCCGCCCATGCAGCCAGAGGCCACCCCGGACCGCCGCACGGTCGTCGTCGCGGCCGTCCTCGGGACCGCGGGTCTCTGCGCGCTCGCCGCGTGCACGAGCGCGACGTCGTCGACGTCCTCGACCTCGGTGTCCGGCAGCAGCGGGAGCAGCAGTGACGAGGGTGGCTCGGACGACGGCTCCACGTCGCCGTCGTCGGGCGGGTCCGCCGGTCCGCGTCTCGTCGCCCTCGACCAGGTGCCGGTCGGCGGGTCGGTGGTCGTCGACGGCGCCACGGGCAAGGTCGCCGTCGCCCAGCCCATGGCCGGCAAGGTCGTGGGGTTCACCGCGATCTGCACGCACCAGGGGTGCACCGTCGCGGCGGCCGGCACGCAGCTGCAGTGCCCGTGCCACGGGTCGGTCTTCGACGCCTTCACCGGTCAGGTGATCAACGGGCCGGCCCAGGCTCCGCTCGGCGCGGTGCAGGTGTCGGTCTCGGGTCAGGACGTCGTCGCCGGCTGACGCGAGGGTTCCGCGCCGGCGTCCGGAACCGGGGCGGCGGGCACCCGGTCGACCACGACGGGCGGCTCCACCAGGTACGGGCGCGGCGGCTCGCCCGCCCACTCCGGACGCGCGGACCCCGCGGGCCCGTCCACGCCGTCCGGCGCGTCGAGCACCCAGTCGTGGCAGACGCGGTCCACGACGACCGGGTAGACGGTCATGCGTCCGGTGCGCTCGATGCGCAGTCGCAGGAATCCCTTCCAGTCCTCCAGCGCCTGGGCCGACAGCTGCCACCCCTGCACGGCGGGCAGCCGCGACAGGGCGATGTAGACGGCGAACAGGTACGAGGCGAGCAGGCCGGTGACGATGATCGTCGCCAGCAGGGCCAGGCCGAGGACGACCCAGTCCGGCCACCCGGTCGGCCAGGGCACGGCGACGAGCCCGGCCATGCCGGCGAGCCCGAGCACGACCTCGGCGAGGGCGGGCCAGAAGACCTCGGACGGCGCGCGCGGGCGCCCCAGGTGCGTCAGCGGCCGGATCGCGACGAGCACCCACAGACCCGCCGCCCAGGCGAGCACCTGACCGCCGAACCATGCCACGTCCCCGACGCCGCCCAAACGCAGGACGCCGGTGAGGTTCCAGCCCTTCTCGAGGCCGAGGGTGAAGAGCAGCACGAGGAGCAGCGCGCCCTGCACGGCGCCGGCCAGCCGCCAGAAGCCGGGGTTCCGGAACGGCAGCCCGCGCGGCGGACCCGCGAGGAGGCCGCCGACGAGGCGCCTCGACCGCTCCTTCGACGGCCACGGCGAGGTCAGCGCGAACCGGGCCGACCCCCCGCGGTCGGTCATTTTCGAGTGCGGGGAGGGCAGCTCCAGGGTGTCGGGAAGGTGGTGGGTGCCGAGCAGGTAGGCGCCGCCGAGGCCGCACGTCACGAACTGCCGCGCCGACCCCTCGGGCACCCCGGCCGGCAGCTCCTCGGCGTACCGGGCGTAGTGGTGCATGTCCCCGGTGAGCCACAGCCGGACCTGCGCACCCGTCGGGCGCACGGTGCCGGTGGTGAGGTCGCGGTACTGCTGGACCACCTCGCGCTCGAAGTAGTGGAGCGCGTTGAACGCGTCCGGGTCGTCCGGGTCGTCGGGCGCGCCGGTGTGCACCCAGGTCGGTGACGGAACCGCGACGACGACGCCGTCACCGGGCTGCAGGAGCGACGACAGGTGCTCCCGGAAGTAGCGGATCTGCGGGTCGTCGATGTAGGTGCCCAGCTGGGTGTCGACGCCGACCAGCCACCACCGCTGCGGGAGCTGGACGACGAAGTAGCTGCGCGTCTGCGTCGTCCGCCAGCCGCCGAGCGGGCGGCGCTGCGCGTAGAGCCGGAGGAACCCGGTGAGCCCGTCGTACCAGTCGTGGTTGCCGGGCAGGGCGACGAGGACGGGCGGGGGGTCGACCGACCCCGACGGGAGCGCCGCCCGGTAGGGGCCCTTCATGCGGTCCTCGTAGCCGGTCGACGACGGCGTCGGATAGACCTCGTCGCCGCCGAGAACGAGCAGCCGGCCGCGCGGCAGGCGCAGCGGGGGGTCCTCGGTGCCGGGCGGGCCGTCGACGGCGACCTCGTCGGCCGCGAGCAGGCGGGCCACGGTGTACGTCGGGTCGAACCCGTCGCCGAGGTCCGCGACGTGGTCGAACCAGAACCCGCCGTCCTGGTCGGGAGCCAGCGTCAGGGTGGTCGCCGGCAGCGCGGCCTGGACCTCCCGCCGGTCGGCGTAGTCCGCGAACAGGGACGACAGGACGACCTTGACCGCCGTGCGGAGCAGCTCGCCGGGCGCGAGCCAGCGCACCTGGTCCTGAGGGGTGAACCCCAGCGCCCGGGCGTGCTCACGGAGTCGGCCGACGTCCATGTCCCGATTCTCCCCAGGACCACCGACAGACGTCCCCCGGACGGCCTACGAACTCCGCCGAACACCTGAAAATCGCGCTCAGTCAGGGATTTGTCACTCAAGGCGACCGACGAGCGTATCGTTCTGGACTTGTGTCGCCCGGTCGACCGACGGGGACGACAGACCGCGATCGACATCGACAAGGGGATGTTTCCGGATGCTGGGGATCGACGAGGAGCAGCGTCGCGCGACGCTCCGCCTGCACGAGGAGCTGGGTGGGAGTCGCGTCGGGCAGCGCTGGGAGCGCATGCTCCGCCGGCACGCCGGTGAGATCGAGGCCCTGCTCACCGTGGACGACACCCTGCGGCGCGAGATCGCCGAGGCGCTCATGCGGCTGGCGCTGCTGCAGCCCGGCGACGTCCTCGACGACGCCACCGTGACGGCGGCGCACCGCGTCCTGGAGCACCTGCAGATCCGGGGCGGCGTGGACCTCGAGCGCGACGCCTCGTGCCTGCGTGACGAGCTCTCGCTGGCCCGTGGCCGCAGCCTCGCCCAGGTGCTCGCCGGCCCGCGTCCCCCCGCCGACGACCTGCCCGCCGCCAGGCTCGCCGCCGCCCGCTGACCGGCGTCCCGAGCCCCGTGCTCCCGTAAGGCCGCTTTGCACGCGTAGAGCCGCTCCCCAGGCCCTGGGGAGCGGCTCTACGCGTGCAATCCAGCGGAAGGTGAGCACGCCTCGCACCGCGAGGAGGCGGGGCGCGGGCGTCAGCCGTGGCGCGACAGGCCGCTGCTGCTCGTCAGCTGCCCGAGCAGCTCGTGGGCGCGGACGGCGCGGTCGGCGTCCTGGCGCGCGACCTCCTCGAAGAACGCCCGGACGTCGTCGTGCCCCTCGGCGTCCTGGAGGTACTTGTCGGTCGCCTCGGCGCCCTTGAGCGCGTGGTACTGGATCGTGACGAGGTCGTAGACGATGTCGTCGGCGGGCGTGTGCTCGGTGGCCATGCGGGTCCTCCCTCGGCTGCGTGGACGGGCCTCCCATGACCCGGGTGGAGGGGTTCAAACCCGGTGCGGCCGGGTACGGCCAGGGCGTGAGCGAACCGACCCCCGACCTCAGCGGAATCCAGCAGACCGACAAGCACGGACCCCTGCTCGACGAGGAGCTGCAGCACGAGACCGAGGGCCTGGTCCGCAGCGGCCGGAGCACGCGGGCGGAGGAGTTCCGCGACCCCGAGCCCGCCGGCGAGGACCAGCCGACCGGTGACCGGATCTACCCCGAGGACCGCCGCGGCAACCCCGAGGGCATGACCCAGGACGACGTCGACGAGCGCGCGGACATCGCCCGCAGCCTCGGCACCAGCGCCTTTCCCGGCGACCGCGACAGCCTGGTCGCCGTCGCGGAGGAGAACGAGGCGACCGACCACGTGGTGGGCCTGCTCCGGTCGCTGCCCGCGGGCGAGACCTTCGAGAACGTGCAGGACGTCGCCCGCGCGCTCGGCCTGCACGTCGAGACACACCGGTTCTGAGCGGTCCGGGCAGGTACCGTCGAGGAACGTGAGCACCTCGACGGACGGCCGGCGGCGCTCGCGCCTCGAGCCCGCCGGCCCCTTCCTCGTCGTCGGCGACCTGCACAACCACACGACGCTGTCGGACGGCCGCGGCGACCCCGAGGCGGCGTTCCGGCAGATGCGCGAGGCGGGCCTGGACGTCGCGGCGCTCACCGACCACGCCTCCATCCCCCGGGGCCGGCGGAACGAGCTCGGCCTGCACCAGTACCCGGACGACGAGGCGCTCGCGGCCGCCCGCATGATGCCGCGCTCCTTCGACGACGACGCGTGGCGCCGCACCGGCGAGCTGGCGGAGCGCTTCGACGTCCCCGGCGTCTTCACCGCCCTGCGCGGGTTCGAGTGGACGGAGCCGTGGCTCGGCCACGTCAACGTCTGGTTCAGCGACGACTGGATCGACGTCGACACGCCGGGCTCGATGGCGGGGCTCTTCGCCTTCCTCGCCGAGCACGAGCCGAAGGCGCTGTTCGGCTACAACCACCCGGGGCGTGAGGGCGGCCGGCACGAGGAGTTCGTGCTCCCGCCCGACCCCGCCGACCTGCCCGCCCGGATGGTCGCGCTCGAGGCCTTCAACCGCGCCGACGACTACCTCTTCGGGCTCGGGGGTGCGGATTCCGCGCTGGTCGCGTGCCTGGACGCCGGGTGGCGGCCCGGCCTCGTCGGCTGCAGCGACGAGCACGGGTCGTCGTTCGGGCTGGCGGGCCGCGGACGGACGGGCATCTGGGTGCACGAGCACTCCCGGGAGGGCGTGCGCGAGGCGCTGACCGCCCGGCGGACCTTCGCCACCCGCGAGGTCGGCCTGCGCCTGGACGCGACGCTCGACGGCGTCCGGATGGGCGGAGCGCTGAGCGGGGACCACCCCGAGCTGGCCGTCGACCTCGCCGGCTCCGGCTACGAGGGGCGCCCCGTCGAGCTGCAGGTGCTGACCTCGGCCGCGGCCGTCGGCGGCGCCTCCCCGGAGGTCGCCGTGCTGGAGCGGATCCCCGCCGTCGTCGGCGAGGTGGCCCAGGCCCGCATCCAGGTGCCGCCTGACGCCGGCTGGGTGCTCGTCCGGGTCGCCGATCCGGCGCGCGGCTACGGACGCTGGGCACCCGCGGGTCACCCGGCGTCCACCTGGGCCGTCGCGTACACCTCGCCGTGGCTCGCGGGCTACCCGAGCAGCGCTGCCGACAGCTCCTCGGTGAGCCAGGCCTCGTAGTCGTCGAGGCTCCAGCCGCGGTCGAGCACGAGCAGCTCGAACACCTCCGGCGAGATCGCCAGCCAGACCAGGTCGCGGGCGCGGCCGGCGTCCAGGCCCGGGCGCAGCCCGCCGGCCTCCTGCAGATGACGCACGAGGGCCGTCGCACCGGTGAGCCGCTCGGCGTCGGTCGTCTCGAGGAACGCCATGAGCTCGGCGTCGCCCGCCCGTGCGCCGGCGCGGAGCACGGACACCAGGCGCCCCGCGCGGGCGGCCATCTCGCGGCTCATCCGGGCGTACCGCACGAGCTTGGACCGCGGATCGGGATCGGCGAACACCCCGGCGATGCCGGGCCGGTCCGCGATGCTCCGCTCCTCGTCGTCACCGGCCAGCGTCACGTCGTAGACCTGCTTGACGAGGTCGGGCTTGGTCCCGAACACCTTGTACAGCAGCGGGACCGAGACGCCGGCGGCGCTCGCCACGTCCGCCATGGTCACCCCGGCGTAGCCCCGCTCGATGAGCAGTTCGCGGGTCGTCTCGAGGACCCGCGACCGGGTGCGGCGCGCCTGCTCCGCGCGCAGCGGGCTGCTGTACGTGCGGCTCTTGACGCCCTCCGCGGCCATTCGGTAATACTACCTTCTATTCAGTATACAGCTCTTATACCGGAGTCC
>DASQJO010000136.1:0-5007 GCA_035630955.1 Kineosporiaceae bacterium | reverse complement strand
TCGAGCTCGCCCTCGCGCAGCGGCCCCGTCATCCCGGTCACCACGAAGCCCGTCGGCCTCCCCACGACGACCGCGCCCGCCTTGCGGAGCTCCCGCGCCAACCCCTTGGCCGCGCCGCCGGCGAACCGTGAGTCGAGCCGGGTGTCGAACGCCGCCGCGCGGACCCCCGGGGCGCCGGCCGTGATCACCGGGAGCATCTCCCGGACGCCGGCGGCCTCGGCGTCGGGGTCGTGGCTTCGGTCGGGGAACTCTCGCCGGTCCTTCGTGACCTGCGCCGTGCGGCTGCGGACGGAGCTCATGTGCCACGCGTGGGTCGGGCAGCCCACCACGAGAAGGTCGAGATCCTGCAGCGGGCCGGGCGTTCCCACCTGCGCCGCGGGCAGCCGGCGGACCTCGACGTCCGGACGCGCCTGCGCGAGACCCTCCGCGACCGCTTCCGCGATCGCCGCGGTGTTGCCGTAGAGACTTTCGTGAACGACGAGTGCACGCATGACCGATCACCTCGTCTCCATCGTCGTCCCCACGCACGCGTGCCAGGAGGGTCTTTGGTCACCTGCGGGGGCATGCTCGGGGGCGTCGGGAACGCGGAGCGAGGGAGGGCGGTCGGACCATGACGGAGCGGTCCTCCGACGAGCACCGGGACCTCCCGGAGCAGCAGCCGTCGCCCGAGCACAGGCCGCTGGGCGAGAAGCTCGCGGGCATGGACCACCGGCTCGGCGAGGTCGCCGAGACCGTGGCGCGGCTCGAGCGGGCCGCCGCGCCGCCGACGCCGGCCTGGCGCCGTGTCACCCCCGGGGAGCACCGCTGGCCCGCGGCGGTCGCGATCGCCGCCATGATCACCCTGCAGTTCAACGTGCCGACCCGGTTCTCGCTGCTCGGCTGGTGGGTCCTGCCGGCGATGGAGGCGGTGATCGGCGTCGCGATCGTCATCGTGAACCCGATGCGGATCTCGACCTTCAGCCGCGCCGTGCGCCGGCTCAGCCTGACCCTCATCGCGCTCGCCAGCGCGGCCAACGGCTGGGCGGCGATCTACCTGGTGACGGGGCTGGTCCGCGGCACGGAGGGGCGGAACGCCGAGGGTCTGCTCGTCATCGGGGGCAACATCTGGGTGACCAACATCCTGATCTTCTCGCTCTGGTACTGGGAGCTCGACCGCGGCGGCCCCGGCGCCCGCGCCCAGGCGATGGAGCCGCTGCCCGACTTCGTGTTCCCGCAGATGACGAGCCCGCAGCTCGCCCACCCGGAGTGGGAGCCGACGTTCGGCGACTACCTCTACCTGGCGATCACGAACGCGACCGCGTTCAGCCCGACCGACACGCTGCCGTTCTCGCGCTGGTCGAAGGTCACGATGGGTATCCAGTCACTGGTCTCGCTCACGACGGGCGCGCTGATCATCGCCCGCGCCGTCAACATCCTCCAGTAGCCCGGCATCCGTCAGCCGCCCCGCGACGGAGGCCGGGAGCGGCGTCCCGGGCCGCACGCCGGGGGCCGGCACCGGCACCCCCGGAACGGTGGCCAGCGGCACGACGCCCCACCAGTCGTCCTCGGCGGGCTCCCCCTCCTCCTCGGACGGCGGCCCGGTGCGGACCTTGACCGAGGCCTCGTCGAGCGGCAGCTCGAGCACCACCGTCGCGGCGAGCTCCTTGGGCGTGGTGTCGCGGACCTCGTCCCACCGCCCGGGCATCAGGTGCTCGGCGAGCACCCGCAGCGCCTCGAGCTTCGCCTCGCCCGTCACCGGTCGGCAGCGCCCGAAGACCACGGCGGACCGGTAGTTCGCCGAGCTCTCGAACATGCTCCGCGCGTAGACGAGCCCGTCGACGACCGTGACGGCCACGGCGACGGGGGCGCCGGCGGCGGCCGCGCGCAGCAGCCCGCCGCCGGTGGACCCGTGCAGCAGGAGGCGGTCGCCGTCGCGCCCGGCCAGCATGGGCAGGACCACCGGGGTCCCGTCGTCCCGCACCAGGGCGACGTGCGCGACGAGCGCGGCGTCGAGGACGTCGTGCAGGGCCGCGCGGTCGAAGCGCTGCCGTTCGCTGAGCCGGTGGATGCGGAGCGGGTCGGCCGTCATGGCGACAGGGTCGCCGCTCCGCGCCCCGCCGTCGACTCCCGCACCACGAGCCGGTGACCCGCCACGACCGCGCGGGGCGGCGCGTCCCTGGCCCCCTCGAGCCGGGCGGCCAGCAACTCCACCGCCGTCCGGGCGATCTCCGCCTTGTCGAGGGCGACGGTGGTGAGCGAGGGCCGGGAGAAGCGCCCGTCCTCGACGTCGTCGACGCCGACCACCGCGACGTCGTCCGGGACCCGCACCCCGGCGTCGGCGAGGGCCCGCAGGACGCCGAGCGCCAGCAGGTCGTTGAAGCAGACGACGGCGTCGACGTCGGGAACCCGGTCGAGCAGGACGCGCGCGGCGGCGGCGCCCTCGGTCCGGTGCCAGCTGGCCGCCGCCACGACCAGGCCGGGATCGCACGGCAGCCCCGCGCGTGCCATCGCGAGGTGGTACCCCTCGAGCCGCAGCCGGGCCGTGACACCCGTCTCCGTCGTCTGCGCGCCGAGGGCGGCGATCCGGCGGCGACCGAGCCCGGCCAGATGCTCCACCGCCGTGGCGACGACGGCGTGGTTGTCCACCGTCACCAGGTCGACGGCGGCGTCCGTCACGCGCTCGCCGAGCAGGACGGTCGGCGGTCCGGTGCCGGACTCCGGGAGGTCGCCCGCGCGCAGGGCGAGCGGGGAGAAGATCAGCCCGTCGATGAACTGGGGGCGGATGCCGGAGGCGGCGAGCCGCTCCTGCTCCGCGTGCCCGCCGGTGGCGTCGACGAGGACCGTCCACCCGTGCTCCCGCGCCGCCTCGACCACGTTCTGGGCGAGCTCCGCGAAGTAGGGGGCGTCCAGCTCGGGCAGCGCGAGCGCGACCACCCCGGACCGGCCGCTGCGCAGGCTGCGCGCCGTGGCGTTCGGGACGAAGCCCAGCTCGTCGATCGCGGCCTGGACGCGTCGGCGGGTCTCCGGGGCCACGCGCTCGGAGCCGTTGACGACGTTGCTGACGGTCTTGATGGAGACGCCCGCCCGGGCGGCGACATGCTTCATCGTGGCGCGCACGCAGCCTCCCCGGCGTCGGCCCGGCACGCCGGTCGGGCGTCCGATCGTGAGGTGGTCCCTGAGGGCAGGCTAGTGCGCGGAGGAACCTCGCTACAACGTTGGAATCGGCGAAATTCACGCGATCACGGAGGAATCCCCGCGCCGCCCGCCGCCCCGCGGATCATAGGCACGAGCACGATCGCGACCGCCGTGTTCCGGCCGTCAGGGACGCGCGTGGAGGAGGAGCGGAACCGGGCATGGGGTGCGCAGCCGCGGGTAGGAGCCGCTCATGACGGAACCCGCGGCCCTCCCGATCCCGGACTACGACCACCTGCCCGTCGGCGACCTCGGCCACCGGATCAGGTCGCTCGACGCGGACGCCCTCGAGACCCTGCTCGGCTACGAGCGCGAGCACGCCGACCGGCTGCCGGTCGTCCAGGTGCTCTCGACGCGGCTCGACCAGGTCCGCGCCGGGGAGCCGCTGTCCGACGGGTCACCCGCCGCGACGTCCGCCGCCGCTCCCGCCCCGGACGCCGGCTCCCCGATCGGCCCGGCGACGAGCGGACCGACGATCAACCCGCCCTCGCACGGCGTCCCGACCAACCCCGCGCAGCCGCGGCCCACGAGCTGACGCAGCGGATCGTTCCGGCTCCGGCGACGTTCCTCACGGTCCGTCACCGTCGCTCCTCGCGACGCCTCGTCCTCGACAGGATCGTGCATCCGCGCATCACGCGTCCCTGCATCCGGGAGCCAAATGCGGGCCAGGATGAGGGCCATGACCGAGCAGACCCCCGAATCCGTCGACGCCTTCCTCGCCGACCTGCTGGCTCTCGACGACGAGGCGCTGACCGCGGCACGCCGGGCCTCGGACGAGGGCGGCCTGCCCTCGATCGCGGTGTCCCCCGCGCAGGGGAAGTTCCTCGGCGTGCTCGCCCGCGCGATCGGCGCCCGGCGGATCCTCGAGATCGGGACGCTCGGTGGCTACAGCACGATCTGGCTCGCCCGCGCGCTCGCGCCGGGCGGCCGTCTCGTCACCCTGGAGTACTCCGCGAAGCACGCCGACGTCGCCCGCGCGAACCTCGCGCGCGCCGGCCTCGCCGACGTCGTGGACGTGCGGGTGGGGCGCGCCCTGGACACCCTGCCGGCGCTCGCGGCCGAGGCGCCCGATCCCTTCGACCTCGTCTTCGTCGACGCGGACAAGGCGCCCTACGCCCAGTACCTCGACTGGGCGTTGCGCCTGACCCGGCCCGGCGCGCTCGTCGTCGGCGACAACGTCGTCCGCCGCGGCCGGGTGGTCGAGCCCGGCGAGGACGCCGACGCCCGCGGCGTCCGCACCTTCCTCGAGGCGATGGCCGCCGACGCCCGGATCGACGGGAGCGTGCTCCAGACCGTCGGCGTCAAGGGCTGGGACGGGCTCGCCGTCGCCGTCCGGCTCTGATCAGCGCAGTTCGGCGACCGCGGCGACGAAGGCCGCCGAGCGCTGCTCGTAGCTGCCGTACCCGGGCGGGCTCGCCGCCGCCGGCGAGAACAGGACCACCCCGCCCGCCGGCGTGAGCTTCGCGCCGATCCGGACGGCGTCCGCCACGTCGTCCGTGCTCTCGACGCGCACGCCGTCCAGCCCGGCCGCGATCCGGCGCCCGGCCGCGTCCATCGCGACGACGGCGAGCGGCGACCGGCCGGCCCGTGGCACGAGGTAGTCCACGAGCGGGCCGTAGTCGATGCCGCGGTCGAGGCCGCCGACGAGCAGGGTGAGCGCCTGCACCGGGTACGCCTCGCAGGCCGCGACCGCCGCCTGCGCCGACGTCGCCAGGCTGTCGTCGACGTAGGTGACCCCGGCGACGGTGCGCACGGGTTCGAGCCGGTGCGGCAGCGGCGCGAAGGCGGCCAGCGCGTCCTCGAGCGCCCCGGACGCCGCCGCGACGTCGACGCCGA
>DASQJO010000135.1:0-5320 GCA_035630955.1 Kineosporiaceae bacterium | reverse complement strand
GGATCGGGCATGGCCAGCAGGGACGCCGCGGCCGCGCGTCCGCCGCCGGGCCGGTAGTCGGTGTGCCGGAGGTAGCGGTCGGCGTCCGAACCGGGGGAGCGGGTACGGAACACCTGCCGCCACCCCGCGGCGCGCAGCGGCGCGGTGGGGGAGTCGGGGTCGCCGGTGATGCAGCCGACCCGCTGGTAGCCCTGGTCGTACAGCGCCTGCGTGGCGCGTGCGGCGGCGTCCTCGTCGTCGAGCAGGACGAGGTCGACGAGCCGGTGCGCGACCGGCCGGTCGACGAGCACGACGGTGATCCCGCGCGACGTGAGCGGCGCAAGGTCGGGTTCCGGGGACGCCGGTGCCAGGACGACGCCCGCGACCTGCTCGGCGACGGCGATGTCGAGGTAGCGCGACTCCTTGGCCGGGTCCTCGTCCGTGTTGCACAGGACGACGGAGTACCCCGCGTCCACGGCGCGGTCCTCGACGCCCCGGGCGAGGGCGGTGAAGAACGTGTTCTCGACGTCGGGGATGATCAGCGCGATCACCTCGGACGACCGGCGGCGGAGCGTGCGAGCCGTCCGGCTCGGCCGGAAGTCGAGCTCGGCCACGGCTGCGCGCACGCGCGCGGTCTTCTCCGGCGAGACCGCGCTGCCGTTGAGCACGCGCGAGACCGTCGCCGGCGAGACGCCCGCCAGGGCGGCAACGTCGTAGATCGTCGCGGCCATCGGCACCAGCCTAGATGCAGACGGGGACACGATCGTCCCGCCACGACGGCGGCCGGTTCGGGCACGAGCTGCCCGGCAGAGGCTGTCCCGCGTTGCTGACGCGGTCGCCGCGCTCAGCGGTGGAGCTTCGGCAGCACCTCCCGGCCGAACACCTCGATGAACTCCTTCTGGTTGCGCCCCACGTTGTGCAGGTACACGCGGTCGAACCCGAGGTCGACGAACCGCTGGATGTAGGCGCGGTGGAGATCGGGGTCGCTGGTCATGAGCATGCGGCCCTCGAAGTCCTCGGGGCGCACGAGCTGCGCCATCGCCGCGAAATCGTGCGGGGAGCGGATGTCGGCCTTGGGGAACTTCATCCCGCCGTTCGGCCACTCCTTGACGGCGTTCTCGACCGCCTCCTCGTCCGTCGCCGCCCACGACAGATGCAGCTGCAGGACCTTGGGCATCGCGTCCGGGTCCTTGCCCGCCTCGCGCGCGCCCTCGGCGAACTTGTCGAACAGCCCGCCGATCTTCTCCGGCGGAGCCCCGACGGTGATGATCCCGTCGGCGAACTTCCCGGTCTTCTTCGCGTTCACGGGTCCGGCCGTGGCGACGAGCACCGGCGGCGGGGTGTCCGACATGGTCCACAGCCGCACCGTCTCCATCTGGAAGAACCGGCCGCTGTGCTTGACCTCCTTGCCGGCCACGGACGCGTCGAAGAGCTTCTTGATGACCTCGATCGCCTCGAACATCCGCAGCGACCGCTCACCGGCCTCCGGCCAGTAGCCGCCGATGACGTGCTCGTTGAGCGCCTCGCCGGAGCCGATGCCCAGCCAGGTCCGGCCCGGGTACATCGCCTCCAGCGTGGCCGCGGCCTGCGCGACGATCGCCGGGTGGAACCGGAAGCTCGGACAGGTGACGCCGGGGCCGAGGTCCCCCTGCGTCCGCTCGCCGATCGCGGTGAGCACGTTCCAGACGAACGACGCCTGCCCCTGCTGCGGCACCCACGGCTGGAAGTGGTCGGCCGCCATGGACCCGCTGAAGCCGTTCTGCTCGGCCAGCACCTGGTAGCCGACGACCTCCTGCGGTCCGAACTGCTCGAGCATCGCCGCGTAACCGACCGTCAGATCCGCCATGGCTGGAACGCTAGTACGCCCACCGCGAACCGGCATCGACGGAGCGGGCGGACGCCGCGAGGATCGGGCGCGTGGACCGGACGGCATTGAGCTTCGGCGTGAACCTCGGATGGCTGGGCACGCAGGACCGGCCGGGCGGCGACCCGTTCCCGGGCCCGGTCGAGTCGGCCCGCTGGGCGGAGGAGCAGGGCTTCGACGTCGTCACGACGGCGGACCACCACCACAGCACGTCCCCGTTCGTGATGCTCGCGGCGGCCGCGGCGGTCACCGAACGGGTCCGGCTGCGAACGTACGTGCTCAACGTCGGCTTCTGGCACCCGGGCCTGCTCGCCCGGGACGTCGCCACCCTCGACGCGATCTCCGGCGGACGGGTGGAGATCGGCCTCGGCGCCGGGCACAAGCCGCTCGAGCACGAGGCGCTCGGCCTGCCGTACCCGCCGTTCGCCGAGCGCGTCGCCGGTCTCGCCTCGTTCGCGGACGAGCTCCGCCGCCGGCTCGAGGATCCCGACCTGCGCCCCCTCCCCGTCCAGCGACCGGTGCCTCTGCACGTCGGCGCGATGTCGACGGCGGGGCTGGAGGTCGCGGCCACCGTCGGCGACCTCGTCGCGCTCGGCGGCGGGATGCAGCTCAGGGGCGCCCCGCCCGGCACGTTCACGCTCGCCTCCCCCGCCGACACCGACGACCGCGTGCGCGGCGTCCAGGCCGCCCGGGAGCGGCACGGCCTCCCGCCGGCACGGCTCGACGCGCTGCTGCAGCTCGTCGTGCTCGACCGCACAGCCGAGGATGTGGCCGGCGACTGGGAGACCGAGACCGGCGGGGCCATCCGCGCGGCGGACATCGTCGACTCGCCGTTCTTCCTGGCGGACACGAGCGTGTCGGCGGCCGCCGAGCAACTCCTCGACAGAGCGGAGCGATGGGGCATCACGTCGTGGTGCACGCACGCGCCGAGCGGGCCGGCGCTCGCCCGCGTGATGGCGGAGGTGCGGTCGTGAGGCGGCTCCTCGACGACACCGGCCGCGCCGTCGAGGTGCCGGACGCCGTCGAGCGCGTCGTCTCGATCGTTCCGTCGCTGACCGAGAGCATCGCCGCGACGGCGCCCGGCCTGCTCGTGGGCGCCACCGACTGGTGCACGCATCCCGCCGACCTGGACGTCGTCCGCGTCAAGGGCACCAAGAACCCGGACGTCGGCGCGATCACCGACCTCCGACCGGACCTCGTCCTGGCCAACGCCGAGGAGAACCGCGAGCCGGACCTCGACGCCCTGCGCGCCGCCGGCCTCGCCGTCTGGGTGACGGACGTCCGGACGGTCGACGGCGCCTTCACGTCCCTCGCCCGGATGGTCAGCGCCTGCGGCCTCCGTCGGCCGGAGTGGATCGACGAGGCGGCGAGCGCGTGGGCCGCCGTCCGGCCGTTCGAGCCGCGCCGGCGGGCGGTCGTCCCGATCTGGCGGCGGCCGTGGATGGCCGTCGGCTCGGACACGTTCACGGGCGCCGTGCTCGCGCGGCTCGGGGTGGACAACGTGCTCGCCGGCTCGCCCGAGCGCTACCCCAGGATCGCGCTGGACGAGCTCCCGGACGCCGACCTCGTCGTCCTGCCCGACGAGCCCTACCGCTTCGCGGCGGACGACGGGCCCGAGGCGTTCCCCGGCGTCCCGGCGGCGCTCGTCTCGGGCCGGCACCTCACCTGGTACGGGCCCTCCCTGGTCGAGGCCCCGGCGGTGCTGCGGGAGCAGCTCACGACCTGACCCGGGCGAGCAGGATCTCGTCCACGGCGGTCGCGAGTTCCGGCTCGAGGCCGAGCGCATGCAGGTGCGACACCCGCACGTGCAGCGGCTCGGCGGACGTCGCGATGCGGTGGATCTCCGTCTTCAGCCGGTACTCCATCTGCGCGGCGTCGAGCAGGGCGAACAGGCGGCCGGCGACGTCGTTCTCGACGAGCGACGGAGCGCCGCCGAGGTCGACGACGAGCGCGGCGCCGGCCGGCACCCCGGTCACCGTCGCGCCGACGCGGGTCGGCGTCCGCGTCACCTCGACGCGGACGGGACCGGCGTCCACGGCCGCGGAGGGCTCGCCGGGGGCGTCCGCGGCCACGAACCTGATCGTCCACGACCGCTCCGCAGGGATCGCGCTGAGTGCGCCGAGGGCCGGACCGACGGTGACCCGTCCGGTGGCCTGCTCGTAGCGGATCGGCGTCCGGACCACGGTCGCCGGGTCGAGGCCGTCTCCCGTGCCGTCGTCCTCGACGAGCTCGAACGACCCGTCCGCGCCGGCGACGACGAGCACCTCGAGCGCCTCGGGATTGACGGGGTCGCCGGACGGGACCTCGCGGGCGTCCAGCGGGACGATGCCACCCGCGGGCGCCAGCACGGGGATGCCGGCGAGGTCGCGGTGCAGCACGACCTCGCGGCCGCCGTCGTAGACGAGGTCGGTGAGCACGTCGACCCAGACGCCGTCCGGCAGCCACGCCCGCACGGAGCCCGTCGTCGTCCGCGGGTCGTTCGGCGAGGTGATCGGCGCGACGAGCAGGTCGGTGCCGAAGGCGAACTGCGTGGGGTGCCGGTACGCCTGGTCGTCGTGCGGCCAGCGGTGGTACAGCGGCACGACGAGCGGGACGCCGTCGGCGGCGGCGCGGTGGTTCATCGTGTGCAGGTACGGGACGAGCCGGTGCCGCAGCCGCAGGTAGCGCGTCTGGATCTCGCGGGCGAGCGGCCCGAACGACCACGGCTCCTTCGTGGTGAACGGGTCCTTCGACGAGTGCAGCCGCAGGATCGGCGAGAACACCCCGAGCTGCACCCAGCGGGTCGCGAGCTCGTCGTCCTTGACGCCGAAGAAGTGGCCGCCGACGTCATGGCTCCACCAGCCGTAGCCGATGTTCGCCGCCGTGGCCGTGAAGGACGGCTGGAAGGCCAGCGACGCCCACGTGATGATCGTGTCGCCGGAGAACCCGATCGGGTACCGGTGGCTGCCAGGGCCGGCGTACCGCGAGAAGGTGAGCGGGCGGCGTCCGTCGCGGCCGTTGTCGAGGTAGTGGAAGTGGTTGAGCATCCACAGCGGGTCGATGCCGGCGACCCGGGAGTACGGGCCGGACTGCCAGTCGATCCACCAGAAGTCGACGCCGTCCCGTTCGAGCGGGCGGTGGAGCACGTCGAAGTACGCCGCCATGAACGCACGGTCGGTGACGTCGAACGCGATCGGCTCGCCGTCGGCGGGGTCGCGACCCAGCGCCCGCGCCATGTCCGGGTACGCCTCCTCGTACGGCTGGACGCCGTCCGCGGGGTGGTCGTTGAGCGTCACGTGCAGCCCGCGCCTATGGAGCTCGCGCAGGAACGCCGGCGGGTCGGGAAAGAGGTCGCGGTTCCACGTGTAGCCGGTCCAGCCGCTGCCGTACCGGGGATCGACGTCGCGGACGTGCCAGTCCATGTCGAGGACGGCGACCGCGAACGGGACCCCCTCTGCCGCGAACCTGTCGAGCAGCGCCAGGTACTCGCCATCGGTG
>DASQJO010000134.1:0-3939 GCA_035630955.1 Kineosporiaceae bacterium | reverse complement strand
ACCGAGGTCGCCGGGCGGCTCGCGCGGGCCATGAACTCCGTCATCGAGGGCAAGCCAGACGTGGTCCACACGGCGATCACCGTCCTGCTGGCCGAGGGACACCTGCTGCTCGAGGACGTCCCCGGCGTCGGCAAGACCATGCTGGCCAAGGCGCTCGCGCGGGCGGTCGGCTCGAGCGTGCGGCGCATCCAGTTCACCCCCGACCTGCTGCCGAGCGACATCACCGGCGTCAGCGTCTACAACCAGGACCGCAAGGACTTCGAGTTCAAGCCGGGCGCCGTGTTCGCCAACGTCGTCGTGGGTGACGAGATCAACCGGGCGAGCCCGAAGACGCAGTCCGCGCTCCTGGAGTGCATGGAGGAGCGGCAGGTCACCGTCGACGGCGTCAGCTACGTGCTGCCGCCGCCGTTCATCGTCGTCGCGACCCAGAACCCGATCGAGATGGAGGGCACGTACCCGCTGCCGGAGGCGCAGCGCGACCGCTTCATGGCACGCGTCTCCATGGGCTACCCCGCCGCGGCGGCCGAGGTCGAGATGCTCGACCGGCACGCGGCGCACGACCCGCTCGACGACCTCGAGCCCGTCACGGACGCCGAGGGCGTCCGTCAGCTCATCCAGACCGCGCGCGGCGTCTACGCGGCGCCGGCGGTCAAGGAGTACGTCGTGGCGATCGTCGGCGCGACGCGCTCCACGCCCGACCTGCGGCTCGGTGCGTCGCCGCGGGCCGCGCTGCACCTGCTCCAGGCGGCCAAGGCGAGCGCCGCCATGGCCGGCCGCGACCACGTGCTGCCCGACGACGTCCGCGACCTCGTGCCGGCGGTGCTCTCGCACCGGCTCATCTCCAGCCCCGAGGCGGTGCTCGCGCGCAGGACGCCGGACGACGTCCTCGCCGGGCTCCTGACGCACGTCCCCGTGCCGCGGTCGCGGGCGACCGCCTGAGGGGTCCCGTGTCCTCCGGTCAACCCTCGGCGCCCGGCACCGGGGCCCCGTCGCTGCTCGGCAGCCTGTCCGCGCTCACGATGCGCGGCCGGTCCTTCCTGGCCGCGGGGCTGACGGCGGTCGCCTGCGCCCTCCTGCTCGACCAGCGCGACCTGCTGCGCGTCGGCGTGCTGCTGGCCGCCGTCCCGCTCGGCGCCCTGCTCACGACGAGCCGGTACCGTTACCGGCTCGCGCTCAAGCGCACGATCGCCCCGGTGCGCGTCGTCGCCGGCACCACCGCGAGGGTCGGCCTCGAGCTGGAGAACCTCACCCGGATCCCGACCCGCGTGCTGCTCGCGGAGGACCGCGTGCCGTACGCGCTGGGCCCCTCGCCGCGATTCGTCATCGCGCGGCTGCCGGGGCGTCGCCGCGCGGCCGTCACGTACACCCTGCGCTCGGAGGTCCGCGGCCGGTACGCGCTCGGGCCGCTGCGGCTGCGGCTGACCGACGCCTTCGGCATGTGCGAGGTCACCCGGTCGTTCACCGGCGTCGACCGGCTGGTCGTCGTCCCCAAGGTGTTCCCGCTGACGGGCACGGACGGCAGCGGCCAGTGGTCCGGCACGGGCGAGTCGCTCACCCGCAACGCCGCCGCCTCCGGCGAGGACGACGTCGCCACCCGCGAGTACCGCTACGGCGACGACCTGCGCCGGGTGCACTGGCGCTCGACCGCGCGCCGCGGCGAGCTCATGGTGCGCCGGGACGAGCAGCCGCGGCAGATGCGGGCCACGATCCTGCTCGACACGCGCACCACCGGACACCGCGGCGACGGGCCGGGGTCGAGCTTCGAGTGGGCGGTCTCGGCCGCGGCCTCCGTCGCCGTCCACCTCGCCGGGCAGCGGTACGGCCTGCGGCTCCTGACGGACGACGAGACCACCGGCTTGACGACGCCGAGCACCACGGAGGGCGCGGGCGGCGTCCTCGACGACCTCGCCGTCATCAGGCTCGCCGGGCCGGGCACGCTCGCCGAGGCGGTCACGTCGCTCACCCGGAGCGGGGGCGACGGGATGGTCGTCGCGATCCTGGGCGAGGCGGGGCAGGACGAGGTCGGGGCGCTGGCGACGCTCGGCCGGCACGGCACGCGCTGCGCCGCGATCCTGCTCCGGACGCCGGAGTGGGCGGCCGGCATGCCCGAGCGCCGGCTGGACAAGCTCGCGCAGACCCGGGAGCACAACGCCGAGGTGCTGCGCGCGACCGGTTGGTCGGTGGCCGAGGCCGGCGCCGGCGATGCGATCCCGGACGTGTGGAGCCGGGTGACCGGTGCCGGGACGGGTGCCCGGCCACGCATGACGCTTCTCCCTCAGGGTGGTGGCAGGTGAACGTCTCCTCCGCGATGCGCACCGCGGTCGCGGGCTGGATCGCGACGATGCTCGCGAGCCTGACGATCTTCCCGATCGTCCAGGGTCAGAGCTGGTACCTCGGGCTCGGCTTCATCGCGGCCCTGGTCGCGGCGACGGGCCTGGTCGTCCGGCGGTTCACGACGTCGGGCGCGGTGATCGTCGCCGTCCAGGTCGTGGTCTGGGTGCTCGCCGTCTGCGCGATCTTCCTGCCCGACGCCGCCGTCCTCGGGCTGCTGCCGGGGACGGACGCCGTCGCGGCCGCCAACGACCTGCTCGTGCAGGGCTTCAACGTCATGCACCGCGCGGCACCACCGGTGCCGGACACCCCGGGCGTCGTCTTCGTGACCACCACCGGGCTCGCCCTCGTGGCCCTCGCCGTCGACGTCATCGCCGTCACGCTGCGCCGGCCCGCTGTCGCCGGGCTCCCGCTGCTCGCGACCTACTGCGTCCCGGCCGCCGTGCTGCCCGACGGGCTGGACTGGACGCTGTTCCTCTTCGCCGCCGCCGGGTTCCTCGTCCTGGTGGGGGTCGACTCGATCGACCGCGTCCAGGCCTGGGGGCGCGTCCTCGGGGCGGGGCCCCGCGGGAGCACCGGCAACGGGCCGACGACCTGGAGCATCGGACTCGACGGTGCCCGCGGCATCGCCGTCGTGAGCCTCGCCGCGGCCGTCGTCCTGCCCGTGCTCGTGCCGGGCCTCGGGGAGCGGACGCTGACGGGCTCCGGGAGCGGACCCGGCAACGGACCCGGCAACGGCGCCGTCACGGTGATCAATCCACTGCTGGAGCTCCGCAAGGACCTCGCCGACCAGAGCAACAATCCGATCATCACCTACCGCACCACGATGCCGAACCCGCAGCCGCTGCGGATCGTCGTCGACGACGTCTTCACCGGCGACACCTGGGAGCCGGGCCGGGGCCGGTACCCGCAGTCGCAGCGGGCGACGGACGGGCCCGCCAGCGCGCCCGGGCTCGGATCGGGCGTCGCCGTCCAGACGGTGACGACGACGGTCACCACGGGCAACCTCGGCCAGCACTACCTGCCCGTGCCGTATCCGTGGCGTTCGGTGCAGGTCGAGGGCGACTGGTACTACGACTCCTCGACGCTGAACATCGTCAGCAACGGAACGGCCAAGGACCTGCGCTACACGGTGAACCACTACCTGCTGCAGCCCAGCCCGCAGCAGCTGTCCTCAGCCGGTCCTCCGCCCGCGAACGTCACGGACGACCTCGCGGTGCCGGACCGGATCGCCCGCGAGATCAGGCCGATCGCCGAGCAGCACGCCGGGTCGGGGAGCGCGTACGCGCAGGCGGTCCGGTTGCGGAACTGGCTGCGGACCTTCGAGTACTCCCAGACGGCCCCCGGCGACGGGCGGACCGACGGCAGCGGCGACGCGGTGCTGGACTTCCTGAACCGCAAGTCCGGCTACTGCGTCCACTTCGCCTCCGCCATGGCGGTGATGGCCCGGACGCTGGGCATCCCGGCGCGGGTCGCCGTCGGCTTCCTGCCCGGTACGACCAGCGGCGACGGCAGCTGGACGGTGCGGGTCAGCGACGCGCACGCGTGGCCGGAGCTCTACTTCGACGGCATCGGCTGGATGCGGTTCGAGCCCACTCCGCCGGCGCG
>DASQJO010000133.1:0-2135 GCA_035630955.1 Kineosporiaceae bacterium | reverse complement strand
ACCCAGGCGTTCGTCGAGGCCTGCGCGCTTGCCGATGCCGGCCGGCCCGAGCGCGTCTACTGGGCCGGTCGCGCCACGCTCTGCTCGGAACCCGACCACACCCCCCGCTACGACCAGGTCTACGCGGACTGGTTCGGCGGTGATCCGCCACGCCGGCCCGGTGGGCGCCCCCGCCCGGTGCCGGTGCGCACCGCCCTCGCCTCGGACGAGTCCGCTGCCGGTCAGAGCCGCCCGGACTCCGAGCGCGACACCGAGGTCGTGCGGGCCCGTGCGTCCGCGGCGGACGTGCTGCGGCACCGGGACGTCGCCGACCTGACCGCCGCCGAGCGCGCCCTGCTCGCGCAGATGTTCGCGACGCTGCACGCGGCGTCGCCGACGCGCCGCGCGGTCCGCCGGTCCCCGCACCACCGCGGGGAGCTCGACCCCCGCCGGACGCTGCGCGAGGAGCTGCGCCGCGGCGGCGAGCCGGGCCGGATCCGCTACCGGCGTCCGCGCACCCGGCCCCGCCGCGTCGTCCTGGTCGTCGACGTCTCGGGCTCGATGACCCCGTACGCGGACGCCCTGCTGCGCCTGGCGCACGTGTGGGTCCGGTGCGCGCCGCGCACCACGGAGGTGTTCACGGTCGGCACCCGCCTCACCCGGGTCACGCAGGCGCTGCGCGGCCGGGACGCCGAGGTCGCGCTGCGCGACGCCGGGGAGCAGGTGCCCGACTGGTCGGGCGGGACCCGGCTGGGGGAGGTCTTCAAGGCGTTCCTCGACCGCTGGGGCGCGCGAGGCACGGCACGGGGGGCGGTCGTCGTCCTCTTCAGTGACGGCTGGGAGCGGGGCGAACCGGGTCTGCTCGCCGAACAGATGGCGCGGCTGCACCGGCTGGCGCATCGTGTGATCTGGGTGAACCCGCACCGCGGCAAGGCGGGGTACCGCCCGGTGCAGGGCGGCATCGTCGCCGCGCTGCCCTACGTGGACGACTTCGTCGCGGGTCACTCGCTCGCGACGTTCGCCGAGGTCGTGGAGGTGGTGGGCCGTGCGTGAGGTGCTCGGCGAGCTGCTCGGCTGGTGGCGGTCGGGCAGGACCGTCGGCGTCGCCACCGTCGTCGCCACCTGGCGCTCGGCGCCGCGGCCGGCGGGCGCGGCGATGCTCGTGGGTCCGGAGGGCGAGGCCGTCGGCAGCGTCTCCGGTGGGTGCGTCGAGGGCGCGGTGTACGAGCTGTCGCAGGAGGTCGTCGAGTCCGGCGAGCCCGTGCTGCAGCGCTACGGCATCAGCGACGACGACGCCTTCGCCGTCGGCCTGACCTGCGGGGGGATCCTCGACGTCTTCGTCGAGAAGGTGTCGCCGGAGACGTTCCCGGAGCTCGGCGAGGTGGCCGGCGACGTCGCTGCGGGGCGGCCGGTCGCCGTCTGCACCGTCATCGAGCACCCGTCGCCGTCGTGGGTGGGCCGGCGCCTCGTCGTCCGGCCCGATGTGCCCTCGGCGGGGACGCTCGGGTCGCCCCGCGCCGACGACGCGGTGACGGACGACGCCCGCGGGCTGCTCGCCGCAGGGCGCTCGGAGACGCTGACGTACGGGCCCGACGGCGAGCGCCGCGGCGAGGGGATGCGGGTCTTCGTCTCCGCCTACGCGCCGAAGCCGCGGATGCTCGTCTTCGGCGCCATCGACTTCGCCGCCGCCGTCGCCCGGATGGGGTCGTTCCTCGGGTACGACGTCACGGTCTGCGACGCGCGGCCGGTGTTCGCGACGCGCTCGCGGTTCAAGGACGCCGACCGCGTCGTCGTGGAGTGGCCGCACCGGTACCTCGCCGCCGAGGCGGAGGCGGGCCGGGTCGACGAGCGGACGGTGGTCGCCGTCCTCACGCACGACCCGAAGTTCGACGTCCCGCTGCTCGAGGTGGCGCTCCGGCTGCCGGCGGTCGCCTACGTCGGGGCCATGGGTTCGCGACGCACGCACGAGGACCGGCGCAAGCGCCTGCTGGACGCCGGGCTCTCCGAGCACGAGCTCGAGCGGCTGTCCTCGCCCATCGGGCTCGACCTCGGGGCCCGGACGCCGGAGGAGACGGCCGTGAGCATCGCCGCGGAGATCATCGCGCTCCGGTGGGGCGGCGACGGCGGCCGGCTCGGCGAGCGCGAGGGCCCGATCC
>DASQJO010000132.1:0-2729 GCA_035630955.1 Kineosporiaceae bacterium | reverse complement strand
GCCAGCTTGACGCCATCCGCGAGGGACTGGAGGAGGCCGAAGGGTCCGGTGCGGTTCGGACCGGGACGCGACTGCATCCGGCCGACCACGCGCCGCTCGGCCCAGATCATGATCAGTGTGGTGACCACGAGGAAGACGAAGACGAACAGCGCCTTCCCCAGCACCACCCAGCCGTTGTCCTGGCTGAAGACGGCGGTCGGGTTCTCGCTGGCCAGCAGGGCGGCCGTCATGGCAACGCTCCCTCGCTCGGGACGGTGGCTGCCGGGACGCCCGTCCCGGCGGTGCCTGCCGTGACGGTGACCACGGCGCCGGTGTCGGCGCCGAGCGTGGCACGCACGGCGCTGCGCGGCGAGTTCGTCGGCAGCCAGACGACGCGGTCCGGCATCGGCGTGACGACGAGGGGCAGCGTGATCGCGCCGCGCGTCGTCGAGGCCGTCACCGGGCCGCCGTCGACGGCGCCGATCTCGACGGCCGTCGCGAGCGACATCCGGGCGACGGGGACGTGCCTGGTGCCCGCGAGGTAGGGCTCCCCGTCCTGCAGCCGGCCCTCGTCCAGGAGCAGGTGCCAGGTCGAGAGCACCGCCGTCCCGCGCTGCGGCTGCGGCGGGGTTCCGGCGGGGACGTCCGGAACCGCGGCCCGCGGCCCCTCCCAGACGTCGAGTTCGGCGAGCTCGGCACGGACCCGCTCCACCCCGCGCAGGCCGAGCGGGGCGTCCATGACATCGGCGAGCGCGTCGAGCGCGCGCAGGTCCGACATCGCGGTGCTGCGCAGGGCGAGCTGGAAGGAGCGCCACCGGCCCTCCCAGTCCACGAACGTGCCGGCCTTCTCGGACGGCGGAGCGACGGGCAGGACGACGTCCGCCCGGCGCGTCACCTCGCTCGCGCGCACCTCTAGGCTGACGACGAAGCCGGCGGCGTCGAGCGCGGCGAGCGCCTGGATCGGGTCGGGCAGGTCGTGCGGGTCGACGCCGCCGACGACGAGACCACCGATCCTCCCGGAGAGCGCCGCGGCCAGGATCCCGGTGGTGTCGCGACCCGGGACGGCGGGCAGCGTGGGCACGCCCCAGACGGCGGCGACGTCGACGCGCGCGGAGGCCTCGGCGACGGGGCGCCCACCGGGCAGCAGCGACGGCAGCGCGCCCGCCTCGAGGGCACCGCGCTCACCCGCGCGCCGCGGCACCCAGGCGAGCCGGGCTCCCGTTCCGTCCGCGAGCCGGACGGCGGCGGAGAGGGCGCCGGGCACAGCCGCGAGCCGCTCACCGACGAGGACGACGGCGCCCGGGGTCCGCAGCCCCTCGGCCACGCGACGGACCTCGCTGACCTCGCCGGCGGCGACGGCGTCGAGGACCTCGGCCTCCGTGCCGGGCGCTGCGGCGAGGAGCCGGCCGTCGAGCTTGGCCAGGCCGCGGCTGGCGTAGGGGGCGACGGCGTGCACGACGAGGCCCTTGGCGGCGGCCTTCCGCAGCCGCAGGAAGAGGATCGGCGACTCCTCCTCGGGCTCCAGCCCGGCGAGGAGCACGGCCGGTGCCGCCTCGAGGTCGCGGTACGTGACGCCGAGCCCCGAACCCGCGACGGCGTGGGCGAGGAAGGCCTCCTCCTCGGCGGAGTGCGGCCGGGCGCGGAAGTCGACGTCGTTCGTGTCGAGGGCGACCCGCGCGAACTTCGCGTAGGCGTAGGCGTCCTCGACCGTGACGCGACCGCCGACGAGCACGCCGACGCCCCCGGCGTCCCGCGCGGCGAGCAGGCCGCGCGCGGCGACGTCCAGGGCCTCGGGCCAGGAGGCGACGCGCAGCTCGCCGGTGGCCTCGTCGCGGACCATCGGGTGCTCGAGCCGGTCCGGGGCGTCCTGCCAGGTGAACGCCCAGCGGCCCTTGTCGCAGTTCCAGTCCTCGTTGACCGTCGGGTCCTCCAGCGCCAGCCGGCGCATGACGGTGCCGCGGCGGTGGTCGATCCGCAGCCCGCAGCCGGAGGCGCAGTGCTCGCAGACGCTCTGCGTGGAGACGAGGTCGTACGGGCGGGCGCGGAACCGGTAGGCGGCGCTGGTGAGCGCGCCGACCGGGCAGATCTGCACGGTGTTGCCGGAGAAGTAGCTCGCGAACGGCTGGCCGCTCTCGTCGGCCATCGCCCCGCCCTGGGTGACCACGCCCGTGCTGAACCCGAGCACGCCCGGCGAGAACACGCCGATCTGCTGCTGCGCGCCGCTGTTCTGCAGGTCGATGGACGGGTCGCCGGCGATCTCCTTGCTGAACCGCGTGCACCGTTGGCACAGCACGCAGCGCTCGCGGTCGAGCAGCACCTCGGTCGAGATGCGGATCGGCTTGGGGAAGGTCCGCTTGGTCTCGGCGAAGCGGCTCGTCGGCGCCCCGTTGCTCATCGCCTGGTTCTGCAGCGGGCACTCCCCGCCCTTGTCGCAGACGGGGCAGTCGAGCGGGTGGTTGACCAGGAGCAGCTCGATGACGCCGGCCTGCGCCTTCGCCGCGACCGGCGACGTGTACTGGGTCCGGACGACCATGCCCTCCGTGACCTCGAGCGTGCAGCTGGCCTGCGGCTTCGGCATCGCTCGCAGCGACCCGTCGGCCCCCGGGGTGGCGACCTCGACGAGGCACTGGCGGCAGGCACCGGCGGGCGCGAGCAGCGGGTGGTCGCAGAACCGCGGGATCGCGATGCCGAGCATTTCGGCGGCCCGGATGATCCACGTGCCCTTGGGCACCGCGATCTCGAACCCGTCG
>DASQJO010000131.1:0-5727 GCA_035630955.1 Kineosporiaceae bacterium | reverse complement strand
AACCAGCTGAAGTACGGCGCGCTGCCGGTGTCGTTCCGGGTGGAGACGAACGACACGATCTCCCCGACGCTGGGCTCGGACAACCTCAAGAGCGGGCTGCTCGCCGGGGTCATCGGCCTCGCACTGGTCGTGCTCTACTCGCTGCTGCAGTACCGGGCGCTCGGCTTCGTGACGGTGGGCAGCCTGGTGGTCGCCGCGGTGATCACGTACGGGTTCGTGCTGCTGCTGGGGTGGCGGCAGGGCTTCCGGTTGAGCCTCGCGGGCGTGACCGGTCTCGTGGTCGCGATCGGCATCACCGCGGACTCCTTCATCGTGTACTTCGAACGCGTCCGCGACGAGGTCCGCGAGGGCCGCAGCCTGCAGGCCGCGGTGGAGACGGGCTGGAACCGCGCCCGCCGCACCATCCTGGCGTCCGACACGGTCAGCTTCCTCGCCGCGCTCGTGCTCTACATCCTGGCGATCGGCAGCGTGCGCGGATTCGCGTTCACGCTCGGTCTCACCACGATCGTGGACGTCATCGTCGTGTTCATGTTCACCAAGCCGCTGGTGACCCTGCTCGCCCGCACGAAGTTCTTCGGCGGCGGACACAAGCTGTCTGGCTTCGACGCCGAGCACCTCGGCCGGTCCGTCGCCTACGCGGGCCGGGGCCGGGTCCGGACGCCGTCCGGCGCCACAGCGCCCCGAGAGGCAGCGCCCGCAGGCCGGGCGCCGACCCTCGCAGAGCGCCGCGCGGAGCGGGAGCGCGCCGCGGCGGGCGAGGCACCGCCGGGCGAGCAGGACAGGGTGGAACAGGCCACGACGACGAGCGGCAGGGAGTCCTGATGTTCAGCTTCGCCGCCTTCGGCAACGACCTGCACAGCGGGCGCCGCTCCATCGACTTCATCGGCCGCCGCCGGCTCTGGTATCTCATCGCCGGAATCGCCGTCCTCGTCTCGATCCTCAGCCTCGGCATCAGGGGACTGAACGCCGGCATCGAGTTCCGGGGCGGTTCGGAGTTCACCGTCTCGAACGTGGCGAACACGAGCACGCAGGTCGCCGAGGACGCCGTCGTCTCCGCCGTCCCGGGCGCGGAGCAGCCCCGGGTCAGCGTGGTGGGCGGCAACGGCGTCCGGGTCGAGACCGGCAAGCTCAGCGACCAGCAGACCAATCAGGTGAAGGAGGCGCTGGCGAAGGCCTATGCCGTCCCCGACACCAACATCACCAGCACCTTCGTCGGGCCCAGCTGGGGCCAGGACGTCACGGGCAAGGCGATCACCAGCCTGCTGGTCTTCCTCGCGCTGGTGTCGCTGGTCATCACGCTGTACTTCCGGACCTGGACCTTCGCGGTCGCGGCGATCGTCGCCCTGCTGCACGACCTGCTGATCACGGCCGGCATCTACGCCCTGATCGGATTCGAGGTGACGCCGGACTCGGTCATCGGCTTCCTGACGATCCTCGGCTACTCGCTCTACGACACGGTGGTGGTGTTCGACAAGGTCCGGGAGAACACCGAGCACATCCAGGCGACGACGAAACGCACCTTTGCGGAGGCCGCGAACCTCGCGGTCAACCAGACGCTGGTGCGCTCCATCAACACCTCGGTGGTGGCGCTGCTGCCCGTCGGCGCGATCCTCTTCATCGGCGCGATCCTGCTCGGCGCCGGCACGCTGAAGGACCTCGCGCTGGCGCTGTTCGTCGGCATCGCCGCCGGGACCTATTCCTCGATCTTCATCGCCACGCCGCTGCTGGTCGAGCTCCGCATGCGGGAGCCGGAGATGAAGGCGCAGGAGCAGCGCGTGCTCAAGCGCCGCCGCGAGGAGAAGGAGCGCGCCGCCGAGCCGGTGCTCGCCGGCGTGGCCGCCGCCGAGCCGGTCCTGGACGCCGGTGCGACCGCCGTCGCCGTGGAGCCGAAGCGAGAGCTGCGGCAGGGCGGCGGGGGGCAGCGTCAGCAACCGCGCCGGGGCTCGGGGCAGGCGCGGAACCGCCCCGGCGGGCGCAGGAGCTGACGGCGGGTGGCCGAGCCCGCCGCCGGCATCGCGGCGCTCATCCGGGACGTCCCGGACTTCCCGACACCTGGGGTGATGTTCAAGGACATCACCCCGCTGCTCGCCGACGGCCGCGCGTTCGCCGACGTCGTCGAGGCGTTGGCGGCCCCGCACCGGTCCGGCGAGGAGGCGGAGGCCGACGTCGTCGTCGGCATCGAGGCGCGCGGGTTCATCCTCGCCGCGCCCGTCGCGGTCGCCCTCGGCGTCGGGTTCGTCCCGGTCCGCAAGGTCGGCAAGCTGCCCGCGGCGGCGGTGTCGGCCGGCTACGAGCTGGAGTACGGCAGGGCCGAGGTCGAGGTGCACGCCGACGGAATCCGCCCCGGTCAGCGCGTGTTGGTCGTGGACGACGTGCTCGCGACCGGCGGCACGGCGACCGCAGCCTGCGGTCTGGTACGGCAGCTCGGCGGTGTCGTCGTGGGCGTGTCCGTGCTCCTGGAGCTCGCGTTCCTTCAGGGCCGGACCCCGCTGACCGATATCCCGGTACGGGCGCTCGTCACCGTCTGACCGTCCGGGGCGGCGGGGCGACGTTCCGGCGCGGTTCCGCGAGCGGCGGGCTCGCGTACAGTGGACGACAGGACAGGCCGTAACGGACACGGCTCGCAGCTGCTGGAGGCGCCTGTGGCGGAGCAGAGGGTCCCGCCGAAGGACCCCGTGGGCGGCCGCGCGCCGTCCGCTCCCGCAGCCGCCGGAGCGGCCGGTGCCGACGAGGGCCGCCGAGGCGCCCCCGCCCTGGCCGTCGTCTCCGATCCGCCGACGGACGTCACCACGCTCGAGGCGGCGCCCGCCGTCCCCCTGCATCCCACCGACGCGCAGCCCGAGGGCGCCGAGCCGGAGGCACCCGCCCCCGGGTCGCCGCCGGCACGCTCCCGCAACGGCTCCGGGAACGGGACCGTCACCCCGAGGCACCGCCAGCCGTCGCCGAGCGAGGGGCTGCCGACGACGAGTCGGGTGCTCTCGCGCATCGCCCGTTTCGGCTCCGGCCGCGGCGCGACCACGTCACCGCTGCTCGAGCCGCTGATGCGCGCCGTCCGGAACGTCCACCCCAAGGCCGACCTCTCGCTCATCGAGCGTGCCTTCGACGTCGCGGCCAAGGCGCACGCCGGGCAGAAGCGGCGCAGCGGCGACCCGTACATCACCCACCCGGTCGCGGTCGCCAGCATCCTCGCCGAGCTCGGCATGACGCCGCCCACGCTGGCCGCCGCGCTGCTCCACGACACGGTGGAGGACACCGACTACACCCTCGACCAGCTGCGCCGGGACTTCGGCGACGAGGTCGCCATGCTCGTCGACGGGGTGACGAAGCTCGACAAGGTCACCTACGGGGACGCCGCGCAGGCCGAGACCGTCCGCAAGATGGTCGTGGCGATGTCGCGCGACATCCGGGTGCTCGTCATCAAGCTCGCCGACCGGCTGCACAACGCCCGGACCTGGCGCTACGTGCCGCAGGCGTCCGCCGCGCGCAAGGCCCGCGAGACCCTGGAGATCTACGCGCCGCTGGCCCACCGGCTCGGCATGAACACGATCAAGTGGGAGCTCGAGGACCTGTCGTTCGCGACGCTGTTCCCGAAGGTCTACGACGAGATCGTGCGCCTCGTCGCCGAGCGCGCCCCGGCCCGCGAGGACTACCTGGCGCAGGTCAGGGAGCTCATCACGGCCGACCTGCGCGGCGCCAAGATCAAGGCGACCGTCACGGGCCGGCCGAAGCACTACTACTCCGTATACCAGAAGATGATCGTCCGGGGTCGCGACTTCACGGACATCTACGACCTGGTCGGCGTCCGGGTGCTGGTCGACTCGGTCCGCGACTGCTACGCGGTGCTGGGCGCGCTGCACGCGCGCTGGAACCCGGTGCCGGGGCGGTTCAAGGACTACATCGCGATGCCCAAGTTCAACATGTACCAGTCGTTGCACACGACGGTCATCGGGCCCGAGGGCAAGCCGGTCGAGATCCAGATCCGCACGCACGCGATGCACCGCCGCGCCGAGTACGGCGTCGCGGCGCACTGGAAGTACAAGGACGACCCGAACGCCGTCGTCGACCACGGCGCCGACGGTCCGAACGACATGAAGTGGCTCCGCCAGCTGCTCGAGTGGCAGCGGGAGACCAGCGACCCGGGCGAGTTCCTCGACTCCCTGCGCTTCGAGATCAACGCGCAGGAGGTGTACGTCTTCACGCCGAAGGGCGACGTCGTCCCGCTGCCCGCGGGGTCGACGCCGGTGGACTTCGCCTACGCCGTGCACACCGAGGTCGGGCACCGCTGCATGGGGGCGCGGGTCAACGGCAGGCTCGTCGCGCTGGAGAGCACGCTCGACAACGGTGACGTCGTCGAGATCTTCACGTCCAAGGCGGACGGCGCCGGCCCGAGCCGGGACTGGCTGACCTTCGTCCAGAGCCCGCGGGCGCGCAACAAGATCCGCCAGTGGTTCTCGAAGGAGCGCCGCGAGGAGGCGATCGAGCAGGGCAAGGAGGCCATCGCCAAGGCGATGCGCAAGCAGGGCCTGCCGATCCAGCGGCTGATGTCGCACGAGTCCCTCGTCGCGCTCGCGACGGAGATGCGCTACCCCGACGTCTCCGGCCTCTACGCGGCCGTCGGCGACGGGCACGTGAGCGCGGCCAGCGTCGTCCAGCGCCTGGTCCAGACCCTCGGCGGCGAGGAGGGCGCGGAGGAGGACCTCGCCGAGGCCACCACCCCGACCCGGCTGCCCCGCCCCCGGACCGGCGACCCCGGCGTCGTCGTCAAGGGCATGGACAGCGACGTCTGGGTCAAGCTCGCCAAGTGCTGCACCCCCGTGCCGGGCGACCCGATCATCGGGTTCGTCACCCGCGGCAGCGGTGTCTCGGTGCACCGCAGCGACTGCAGCAACGTCGTGGGCCTGCGGACGCAGCCCGAGCGGATCATCGAGGTCGAGTGGGCTCCGACCGCCGGCAGCGTCTTCCTCGTCCAGATCCAGGTCGAGGCGCTCGACCGCAACCGGCTGCTCTCGGACATCACGCGCATCCTCTCGGACAACCACGTCAACATCCTCGCCGCCACGGTGTCGACCTCGCGGGACCGGGTCGCGATCTCACGGTTCACGTTCGAGATGGCCGCGACGGGCCACCTCGACCACGTCATCAGCGCCGTTCGCAAGATCGAGGGCGTGTTCGACGCCTACCGCGTCACCGGCAACCGCATCGACTGACGCCCACGCCTGGTGCGACTTCTGGGCCCTCATGGTGATCATTTCCCGGGAAATGAGCACCATGAGGGCCCAGAAGTCGCGCGCGTAGGGAGGGGAGGGTCAGCCGCCGAAGTCGGCGAGGGCGCGGCGGGCCTGCTCGAGCCACTCCTCGCGGGCCTGCAGGGCCTGTTCCGCCTCGCGGACGGCGCGCTCGCTGCCGGTGGCGCGCGCCGAGTCGAGCCGCTTGCGCAGTCCCGCGATCGTCGACTCGAGCTGGTCGACCGCGTCCTGGGCGCGGGCCCGCGCCTGCGGGTTGCTGCGCGTCCACCGCTCCTGCTCGGCGTCGCGCACCGCCTGCTCGACAGCGCGCAGCCTGCCCTCGATCCGGCCGAGGTCCGCGCGCGGCACCTTGCCCGCGGCCTCCCACCGGTCCTGGATGTCGCGCAGGGCGTTCCTCGCAGCCTGCGCGTCGCGGACGGGCAGCAGCGCCTCGGCCTCGGCGAGCAGCTGCTCCTTGACCTTGAGGTTCTCCCGGAACTCG
>DASQJO010000130.1:0-10790 GCA_035630955.1 Kineosporiaceae bacterium | reverse complement strand
GCTCGACGCCGTCCGCCTGTTCCTGGGTGGTGAGCGCGTGCGCCCGGAAGCCGAGCATGAGAGAGCTCGGGAACGGCCAGGGCTGGCTGCCGCGGTACTCGACGTCGCCGACGACGACGCCGGACTCCTCGGCGACCTCGCGGCGCACCGCCGCCTCCAGCGACTCCCCCGGCTCGACGAAGCCGGCCAGGGTCGAGTACCGCTTCTCCGGCCAGGTCGCCTGCCGTCCGAGCAGGATCCGCCCGGCGTCGTCGACCACCGCCATGATCACCGCCGGGTCGGTCCGGGGGTAGTGCTCGGCGCCGCAGTGCGGGCAGCTGCGGGCCCAGCCGGCCTGGACGACGTCCGTCGGCGACCCGCACCGCGCGCAGTGGCCGTGCACCGCGTGCCAGTTGCCGAGGGCGAGCGCGGCCGTGAAGAGCCCGGCGCCCGCGTCGTCGAGCAGCGATCCGACCTCGCGGAGCCCGGCCCAGCGCAGCGTCCCGCCGGCCAGCGCCTCGGCGTCCGGCGCCCCGGCGGGGACGGCGAGAGCCAGGTACGCCCGGCCCGCGTCGTCCTGCCCGAGGTACAGCGGCAACCCGCCGGCGAGCAGAGCCTCGGGCAACTCGGCGGGTGACAGCAGCGCCACACCGGGACCGTCGGCGGCGTCCTCGACGAGCAGCTTGTCGCCGGCGAGCGCCGCGACCGCGGTGGCCGGGTCGGCGAGCAGGTCCTCGAGCAGGCCGGCCTCGGTGCGGCGCTCCGCCCTCCGGTCGACCGCCGCCCGGGACAGCGCGAGTCCGGGCAGGCCCGTCGACGGTGCGCTCACGGCTGCGACCCTACCCAGCGGGTCGGACGTCGGCCTGCCCGGCCGCCGGGGCAGCCGGGCCGTACGGTGGCCGGGTGCCCGCCCGGAGTCCCCTCGTGCTCGCCGCCCTCGCCAGTGCCGCCGTGGCGGACCTGGAGCCGGTGACGTGCCGGGACCTCGGCGCCGCGGGCGACTCCGACGACGTCGACGTCGCCGAGGTCACGGACACGCAGGGACGCCGCTGGATCGTCCGCGCGCCGAGGACGGCGTCCGCGGCGGCGGTGCTCGAACAGGAACGGCGGCTGCTCACGGCGCTGGCCGACCGGCTGCCGTTCGCCGTGCCGCGGATGGCCGGCACGGCCGAACTGCCGGACGGCGGCCGCGCGGGCGTCCACCCCGCGCTGGAGGGAACCGCGCTGGACCCGGCGTCCCTCGCACCCGGTCCCGGCCTGGCCGCGGCGCTCGGACGCGCGCTCGCCGCCGTCCACGATCTTCCGACCACGCTCGCGGAGGAGGCCGAGCTGCCCGTGTACGGGGCTGCGGAGTACCGCCGCCGGCGGCTGGCGGAGCTCGACCGGGCGGCGGCGACCGGGCACGTGCCCGCCGGGCTGCTCGCCCGCTGGGAGCGGGCGCTGGAGGAGGCGGGCGCGTGGCGGTTCACGCCCTGCCTGGTGCACGGCGACCTCGCCGCCGAGAACGTGCTCGTCGAGGACGCCGAGGTGGTGGCGGTGCTCGGCTGGGGCCAGGCCCGCGTGGCGGACCCCGCCGACGACCTGGCACGGCTCGTGGCGGGGGCCCCGGAGGAGGCTGCGGAGTCGCTGCTCGAGGCGTACGACCACCACCGGCGGACGGCACCCGACCGCGACCTGCTGCGCCGGGCCCGGCTCGGCGGCGAGCTGGCGGTGGCGCGGTGGCTGCTGCACGGCGTCACGACCGGGGAGGAGGCCGTCGTGGCGGACGCGGTCTCGATGCTGGACGACCTCGAGGCGGCGGTCGACGGCGCGACCTGGTGACCCGGCCGCGCCGGGCCCGGGTCCGGCGCGCGACCCGGTGAGGCGGGTGGGACCCTCGGGCCGTGCGCCTCGCGACGTTCAACCTGCTCTCCGGCCGCTCCCTGCAGGACGGGCGGGCGGACGCGGAGGTGCTCGCCGCCGCCGTGCGGACCCTCGACGCTGACGTGCTCGCGCTGCAGGAGGTCGACCGGCACCAACCGCGGTCCGGGGGCGTCGACCAGGCCGAGCTCGCGGCGTCCGCGATGGGAGCCCTGGAGCACCGATTCGTCCCGCTCGTGCGCGGCACACCGGGGACCAAGGACTGGCAGCCGGTGCGCACCCACGTGTCGGACGGGCTTTCGGAGGGCATCTCGGAGGGACTCTCGGACGGGCAGCCGACCTACGGCATCGCGCTGGCGACGCGCCGCCGGGTGGAGTCGTGGCACGTGCTGCGGCTCGGCCGGGCCCGCGGCCGCTACCCGATCATGCTGCCCACCACGCCGCCGCGCGTGGTGTGGATCCCCGACGAGCCGCGCGCGGCCATCGTGGCCGTCCTGGCCGAGCCGCGGATGACGATCGCGGCGACGCACCTGTCGTTCGTGCCGGGCGTGAACGTCGTCCAGCTCCGCCGGCTGCGGACGGCGCTGCGGCGGATGCCGGCTCCGCGGGTGCTGTTGGGCGACCTCAACCTGCCCGGGGGCCTGCCTGCGCGGGTGCTGGGATGGCGGGCGCTCGCCGTCGGGCCGACGTTCCCGTCGCCCGCTCCGCGGCTGCAGATCGACCACGCGCTCGGGGACGCCGTTCCCGAGGGGGCCGAGCACTCGCCCGTCATCGCGCACCTGCCGCTCAGCGACCATCGGGCGCTGTCGGTGGAGGTCGACCTCTGAGGAGCGGCCGTCAGCCGACCGAGCGCCGGCGCCGGTAGGCGGCGACGTTCATCCGGTTGCCGCAGGCGGTGTTGCAGAACCGCCGCGAGCCGTTCTTGGAGAGGTCCACGAGGACGTCGATGCAGCGGTCGGCCTCGCAGACGCGCAGCCGGTCGAGCGCCTTGAGCCGGATCACCTCGGTGAACGCCATCGCCGCCTCGACCGCCATGCGGTCGGCCAGCGGGGCGTGCGGCGACGTGGCGTGGATGTGATAGTCCCAGCCGTCGTGGCGGACGAGCTGCGGCAGCGCGTCAGCCTCCCGCAGCATCGCGTTGACGATCTCGACGGCCTCGTCCTCCGAGGCGTCCCAGAGCCGGGCGAGGCGGGGGCGCAGCGCGCGGACGGCCTCGAGCTCCTGCTCGTCGTGCGTCCGGTCGCCGGACCAGCTCCAGGCGTGGACGAACGCGTCGAGCGCCGGGACGTCCGGCAGCTCCTCCTGGTCCTGACGGCCGGTGTTCACCAGTGCCGCGGCCGCCGCCAAGGCGATCTCGGTGTCATGGGCAAACATGCACTTGACCCCTTTCAGGTCCACCTCTAGGGTCGAGGTGACCCGGTCGTCAGGAGTGTACGCCGTTTTCGGCCCTTACATCTGCCGGCGACCTCGAACCAGTCGGAGGTGCCCCATGAACAACGCCCGGAGCGCCGGCCTCGCGCTGGCCCTCGTCTCGGCGGCGGCGTTCAGCACGTCCGGCTCGTTCGCCGGGTCGCTCATCGCCACCGGGTGGACGCCGGGTGCGGCCGTGATCGGCCGTCTCGTCCTCGCGGCCCTCGTGCTGACCGTGCCGGCCGTGCTGGCGCTGCGCGGCCGGTGGTCGCTCCTGCGGACCCGCGCCCGCACCGTGGCCGTGTACGGCGCCCTCGCCGTCGCCGGAGCCCAGTACGCGTACTTCAACGCCGTCTCGCACCTGTCCGTCGGCGTCGCGCTGCTCCTGGAGTACCAGGGGATCGTGCTCGTCGTCGGGTGGCTCTGGCTGCGGCACGGCCGCCGGCCGCGCCCGCTCGTGCTGGTGGGTTCCGCCGTCGCCATCGCCGGCCTCGCCCTGGTGCTCGACGTCGTCGGCGGCTTCCGGCTGGACGGCGTCGGCGTGCTGTGGGGCCTGCTCGCGGCGGTCGGGCTCGCCGTCTACTTCGTCCTGGCGTCCGACGAGGACGAGCCGCTGCCGCCGCTGGTGCTCTCCGGTGCCGGGCTGTGGGTGGGCGCGCTGGTCCTGATCGCACTCGCGGCGGTGGGCCTGATCCCGGTGCGTGCGACGACCGCCCCGGTCGTGCTCGCGGGCCACGAGGTCAGCTGGCTCGTGCCGATCCTCGGGCTGTCGCTTGTCGCCGCCGCCCTGGCCTACGTGCTCGGGATCCTGGGCGCGCGGCTGCTCGGGGCTACGGTGGCGTCGTTCGTCGGGCTGGCGGAGGTCCTGTTCGCGGTCGGATTCGCCTGGCTGTTCGTCGGGCAGGTGCCGACCGTGCTCCAGGCGATCGGCGGCGTCGTCGTCATCGCCGGCGTCACCCTCGTGCGGATCGGGGAGCTCCGGATCCCGCACGAGGCGCCGGTCGCGGACGAGGAGCCCGTCCGCGTCGCCGTCCAGGCCGGGTAGCCGCCGGTTCGGCGGGGAGGCTAGGCCCCGACGCGAGCGCCTATCAGGGCCTCGAGCGCGGGCCCGTCGAGGACCTCGACGGGGCGCACGGTCGTGCCGGTCGCCGCGTGGAAGAAGGCCGCGCCGACGTGCTCGACGGGCACGCCCTGCAGCCGGGCCCACGCCAGCCGGTAGACGGCGAGCTGCACGGCGCGGGCCCGCTGCTCGGCCTCGCCGCGCGCGGGCGGTCCCGTCTTCCAGTCGACGACGTCCCACCGCGGGCCGTCCGGTGTCTCGTAGCGGAAGACGGCGTCGATGCGGCCGCGGACGACGAGGCCGGCGACCGGCGTCTCGACCGCGACCTCGACGTCCTCGGGAATCAGAGCCGCCCACTCGCTCGCGAGGAAGCGCTCCTGGAGCACCGCGAGGTCCTCGTCGGCCTCGGCGTCGTCGGCGGCGCCGGGGAGCTCCTCGAGGTCGACGAGCGCGGCCGCGCCGAACCGGCGCTCGAGCCAGGCGTGGAAGGCGCTGCCGCGGCGCGCCTGCGGCTGCGGCGGCTGGGGCAGCGGGCGGCGGAGCCGGTCGGCGAAGGCGTCGGGGTCGGCGGCGAGGACGACGACCTTGGACGCCGAGAGGTGGGCGGGCAGCTCGACGCGGACGGCGCCGTGCGCCGCGGCCTCCCGTTCGGCGAGGAGCAGCGCGGCCTCCTCGTCCCAGGCCGCGACGACGGGGTCGTCGTCGACGTCGTCGATGTCGAGGTCGGAGCCGAGGTCGGAGACGAGGTCGGAGTCGCTGCCGGCTCCGCCGGCGTCGTCCGGCGCGGTGCCGGCGAGGTAGGCGCGGACCATCGCCGCGGCCTCCTCCATCGCCTGCCGGGTGTCGCCGAGCGGGTCGATCGGCCAGGGTGTCGGCGGGTTCAGGTCGCGCGGGTTGGTCGCCCCGTCCTCCGGTGCGTCGGCCCAGCCGGCGACCCGGACGCCGCCCGGATCGCGCCCGGCCTCGCCGCTCCCGGCCAGCTCTGCGGTCTCGACGAGGAAGCGGCTCGGCTCGCGCGGCGTCGTCCCGTCGCCCCAGACGGACCCCGAGAGAGCGAGCACCGCCCGGGCGCGCGTCGCGGCCACGTACGCCAGGCGGCGCTCCTCCGCGACCTCGTGCTCGCGCGCCAGCACCCGGAAGGCGTCGAACGAACCGGCCAGGTCGGCCTGGCTGCGCGCGGCCTCGGCCGCCCAGTGCGGGAGTCTCGCCGCGTCACCGCGCAGCGGGTACGGCAGCGCCCCGAAGGCGCCGCTGAGCCATCCGTTGGAGCCCGCGCCGGGCGCGCGTCCGTTGCCGGTGGGGAAGGTGCCCTCGACGAGCCCGGGGACGGCGACGAGGTCCCACTCCAGGCCCTTCGCCGCGTGCACCGTGAGCACCTGCACGGCGTCCGGACGGACCGCGGCGAGCGGGGCGTCCAGCCCGCGCTCGCGCTCGTCGGCGGCGGCGAGCCAGGCGAGGAAGCCTGCGAGCGTGCCGCCGCGGCCGGCCTCGGAGAAGGCGGCGGCGACGTCGACGAACGCGTCCAGGTGCGCGCGCGCCGTCGCCGGCCGGACGCCGGGTCGCGCCGTCACCTCGACG
Organism: Kineosporiaceae bacterium; assembly: GCA_035630955.1. Classification (GTDB taxonomy): domain Bacteria; phylum Actinomycetota; class Actinomycetes; order Actinomycetales; family Kineosporiaceae; genus DATKNA01. The sequence goes on along the minus strand of DASQJO010000130.1, from coordinate 4,903 downwards.
TCCAGCAGGAGCGCCCGCTCGACCTCGGCGACGAGGTCCGGCAGCGCGAGACCCGCCCGCGCGCGCAGGTCGCGCAGCAGCCCCGCGAGGCGCTCGAGCCGGCCGCGGCCGGCGTCGGACAGCTGCCGGCCGCCCTGTCCCGCCCAGCCCGGCGGCGGCAGCTCGTCGAGCGCCTCGACGAGCGACGGCTGGTGCGCCGTCTCGCGCAGGTTCTGCCCGGGCGATCGGCCCCAGCGGCGCAGCTGCTCCTGCGACCACAGGTTGAGCGCCTCCAGGTCGCGCGGACCGAGCCGGACGGCGGGCCCGGCGAGCAGGCGGACGAGCGAGTCGCCGCGCGTGGGGTCGTGCAGCACCTCGAGTGCGGCGCGGAGTTCTGCCACCTCGGGGACGTGGAGCAGCCCGCCCAGGCCGACGACCTCGACCGGCAGGTGCCGCTTGCGCAGGGCCGCCTCGACGAGCGGGAACTGCGACCGCACGCGGCAGAGCACCGCCGCGGTCGGCGCGTCGACCGCCGGCATCCCACCGGTCGCCCGGCCTGCGCGCCAGTACCCGGCAACCACGTCCGATATCCACTCGACCTCCTCCTCGAGGGTGGCGTGCCAGCCGACGAGGACCTCTCCGGGACCGGCCCCGGGCCGGCCGCGCAGCGCCGGGACGCCGACCGCGTGGGTCTCGTCGACCCAGGACGGCGGACGCCGCAGCGGCTCGGCGACGCGGTTGGCGGCGACCAGGACGGCGGCGTCGTTGCGCCAGCTCGTGGACAGGTACCGGGAGTGCGCGGGCACCGTGGCGCCGTCCGCGAGCACCACGGGGAAGTCGTGGGGGAACGCCTGGAGGTTGCCCGCCGAGGCACCGCGCCACCCGTAGATCGACTGGTGTGGGTCCCCGACGGCGGTGACGCAGTGCCCGCCGCCGAAGAGCGACCGGAGCAGGACGAGCTGAGCGTGGCTGGTGTCCTGGTACTCGTCGAGCAGGACGACCCGGAACCGCGTCCGCTCCCCCGCCCCCACCTCGGGCGAGGAGCCCGCGAGCCGGGCGGCGAGCGCCACCTGGTCGCCGAAGTCGAGGACGCCGAGCTCACGCTTGCGCTCGGCGTACCGCTCGACGAGCGGGACCAGGGCTCGCAGCCGGCGGATCGTCGCGACCCGCTCGCGCATCGATCCCTTGACCTCACCCGGGCCGGGGTCGCCGACGAGGGCGGGCAGCTGCTCGATCCGCTCCAGCAGCGTGTCGGTGAAGGCGGCGACCTCGCCGGCCCCGACGAGGTGCTCCGCACACTCGCCGGCCAGGCCGAGCAGGGCCTCGGTGACGGTGTTCGGCGTCCGGTCGGCGACGCTGAGGTCGGCGTCCCAGGCCTGCACGACCTCGGCGGCGAGCTGCCAGGCGGCCGCCTCGCCGAGGAGCTGCGCGCCGGGCTCGACGCCGAGTCGCAGCCCGTGGTCCGCGAGCACGGCCGCGGCGTACGAGTGGTAGGTCGACACGGTGACCACGGCCTCGTCGCCGGCGTGCTCCCCCGGCACCCGCATGCGCCGCCGCAGCGCGCGTAACCGCGAGCGGACGCGCTCGGCGAGCTCACCGGCGGCCTTGCGCGTGAAGGTGAGGCCGAGGACCTCCTCGGGCCGGACGTGGCCGTTGGCGACGAGCCAGACGACCCGGGCGGCCATCGTCTCCGTCTTGCCGGAGCCCGCCCCCGCGACGACCAGCAGCGGCTCCAGCGGCGCCTCGATGACCTCGACCTGCTCCGGCGTCGGGACGGGACGCCCGAGCAGCCGCGCGATCTCCGCCGCGTCGACCGGACCGGCCGGGAACGGCTCGACGGGGAGCAGCGGCTCCTGGACGGCGGTGCCGCGGCCCGCGCCGACGGTCCGCCTCGCTCCCACGCGGCGGGCCGACGGGACGGGCACCAGCGCCGGGTGCGTCGGCCCCGCGCCCAGCAGGTCGTCGAACCCCAGCTGCTCGCCGCCGCCACCACGCCGATCGCTCACGGCTGCACCTGCCGGCCGTCGACCTGGGTCGGGCAGGATCGGCGGACGCTGCACATCCGGCAGTGCGACCCGGAACGCGCCTCGAAGCTCTCCGCGGACATGCCGGCGGCGACCGTCCTCAGCAGCGTGCGGGCCCAGTCGGGGTCCCCGTCCTGGTGCAGCGGCGGCTGGGGCTGCACGGAGACCTTGCGGGTGTCGCCGCCGAGCTGCACGAGCTCCGCGCCGCCGCTGATCCGCGCGTCCGGCGCCACCTCGGCGAACCCGCCCTCCTCGACGGCCACCTGGTAGACCCCCAGCTGGGGGTTGCGCTCCGCCTCGGCGTTCGTGGGCTTGCTCTTGCCCGTCTTGAGGTCCACCACGAGGAGCCGGCCGTCGCGGTCGCGCTCGAGCCGGTCGACCTGACCCTTCACGACGAGCTCGCCGAGCCGCACCTCGACGTCCTGCTCGACCGCGACCAGGCTGCGGCCCTGTCCGCGGGCTCGCGCCGCGTACTCGGCGAGCTTGGCCACCATGCGCTCCGCGCGCTGCCGCTCGCGGTCCCCGATCCAGCCCTCGGGCAGGCCGATCTCACCGATCCGCTGCTCCAGCAGCTCGCCGAGCCGCTCGCGGTCGCCGTCCGGCACCTCCGCGGCGATCTCGTGGAGGAGCGTGCCCAGCGCGGTGGACGCGGTCGGGCCGCGGCCCCCGCCGGCCGCGGTCTCCAGGAGCCACCGGAGCGGGCAGCGGTCGAACTGCTCGACCTTCGACGGCGACACCCGGACCGCCTCGCCGGGCAGGCGCAGCGGGCGCGGGTCGGAGAGCGGCGCCAGCCCGTACCACTCGCGGGGGTCGGCGCCCGGGACGCCCGCGGCCGCGAGGCCGGCCAGCCGTCGCGCCGCCGCGAGCCGCCGGCGCGGCGGCGCGTCGGCGTCGACAGCGACCGCACGCAGCTCCGCCACCAGCGACGACAGCGTCGGCACCCGCGGCACCTCGGTGACGGGACGGACCTCGACGTCGTCCGGCAGCGGGTCGACGACGTCGAGCAGCGGCGACGGCAGCTCGTCCTCCGAGCTCACGGCCGTGACCAGCAGCCGACGGCGAGCCCGGGTGACGGCGACGTGGAAGATGCGCAGCTCGTCGTCGAGCACGGCGCGGCGCTGGGCGGAGCCCTCGGCGGCCCCGCCGACGGCCCTCCCGTCGAGGACGTCGGCCAGCTCCTGGGCGCCGAGCAGGGAGTTGCGCAGCCGCAGGTCCGGCCACACGCCCTCCTGCACCCCGACGATCGCGACGACGTCCCACTCGCGCCCGGCGGCACCGTGCGGCGTGACGAGCGTGACGCTGTCGGAGGTCGGCGCCCGCTCGGCGAGCGTGTCACCCGGGACGTCCTGACCCTCGAGGTAGCCGAGGAAGGCCTCCGGCCCGGCGTGCGGGAGCCGGTCGACGAACCGCCCGGCGGCCTCGAAGAGTGCGACGACGGCGTCGAGGTCGCGGTCCGCGCGGGCGCCCGAGGCACCGCCGGAGAGGGCGCGGCGCCGCCACGGCTCGGCCAGGCCGGCGGACTGCCAGAGCTCCCAGAGCACCGTCTCGGCGTTCGCGCCCGGCTGCGCGGCGGCCGCCCTGCCCGCGCCGAGCACGGCGGCCACCCGGCGGGCCCCGCGGACCGCGCGCGGGTCGAGCGGGACGAGGAGAGCGGGGTCGAGCAGCGCGGACACCAGGAGCTCGTCACTGGACCGGTCCCCGCCGTCCGCGAGCTCGCGGGCGCGGAGCGCCTGCCGGAGCCGGCGCAGGGCCACCGCGTCGACCCCGCCGATCGGACCGGTGAGGAGCTCGGCGGCCACGTCGGGGGTGAGCGCGGCCGCATCCAGGACGCACGCCAGCGCGCGGCGCAGCGGGACGACCGCGGCCTCGTCCCGGACGGGCACCTCCGTCGCGGGCACGGCGACCGGGATCCCGGCCGCCGCCAGGGCGCGACGCAGGGTCTCGGTCCGGCGCGCCGAGCGGACGATCACCGCCATCCGGCCCCAGCCGAGCCCGCCGGCCAGGTTGGCGTCGCGCAGCGCGTGCGCCACGAACGAGGCCTCGGCGGCCGCCGACGCCAGCACGTGCACGGCGACGCTGCCCGGCGGCGCACCGGGGTCGGCGAGGGCCTGCCGCTGCACGGCCACGCCTGCGGAGCCGATCCTCTCCGCGACGCGCGCGGCGACCCGGCGCAGCAGCGGCCCGTGCCGGTGGACCGTGCGCAGGACGACGGTCCGCGCGGGCGCCCCGTCCGCGCGCCGCCAGGTGGACGCGGCGCCCGCGAGGAACGACGGCCTGGCCCCGCGGAACGTCTGTGTCGCCGCGTCCGGGTCGCCGGCGAGCACGACGTCGCCGCCGTCCCCGACGAGCACCTCGAGCAGCCGCTGCGTCGCGGCGGTGACCTCCTGCGCGTCGTCCACGACGACGAGGGACCACCGCTCGCGCTCGGCGGCGAGCAGCACGGGATCGGCGGAGAGCAGGTTGGCGGCGGCGTCGACGATGCCGGCCGGGTCGTAGGCGCCGGGGGTCGCGAGCGAGGTGACCTCGACGTACTCGTCGAGCACCTCGGCCGCGCTCATCCAGTCGGGACGGCCGCGGCGGCGGCCGAGGTCGGCGAGGTCCTCCGGGCCGAGGCCGCGCTCGACGGCGCGCATGAGGAGCTCGCGCAGCTCGTCGCGGAACCCGCGGAGCCCGCGGATCTCGGGGTCGATCGAGGGCGGCCACACCGGCCCCGGGACGGCGCCGGCCTCGTGCCCGGCGAGCAGGTCGGCGAGCACGAGGTCCTGCTCGGGGCCGCTGATCAGCCGGGGCGGCACGTCCCCCTCGAGGACGTGGACGCGCCGCAGCAGCCCGAACGCGTAGGAGTGTGCCGTGCGGGCCAGCGGCTCGCGGACCGTCCGGGCGAGCCGGGCGGCGATCCG
>DASQJO010000129.1:0-4205 GCA_035630955.1 Kineosporiaceae bacterium | reverse complement strand
TACCTGTAGTCGTCCGACATCGGAGGGCGCCGGCGGTCAACTCGAGCGCCGGCGCCGTTCGTCGTGCACGCCGACCCGAGGCGGCGGGTCAGCGCAGGACGGTGTCGAGTCCGAGGGCCGTCAGCAGGGCGCGGGTGTCCGGGACGAACGGGGCCGACGGGTCGGCCAGCGCGGCGGCGACGCCGTCCGACGCCTCCCACCACGCCTCGGCGACCTCGCCGTCCTCGAACCGGACCTCCCCGTCCCAGACGGTCCGGTAGACGAAGCCGATGTAGTGGGTCCAGGAGTCGCGGTACCAGGACGTGCCGAGGGACTCCAGGGCGGCGCCGGCGATCCCCGCCTCCTCCTCGAGCTCGCGGACGGCGGCGTCGTCCGGCTCCTCGCCGGCCAGCACGACCCCGCCGAACGAGCAGTCGCGCAGCCCCGGGTAGACGTCCTTGGTGTCCGACCGCCGGTGCACCAGCACGTCGCCGCCGGGCCGCTGGACGACGACGACGATGGCGGCGTGCGGGAGGTTCTCGCGGCGGACCCGGCTGCGGGGCGCCGAGCCGGAGGGACGGCCCGAGGCGTCGTAGAGGGCGACGACCTCGTCGCCGCTCACACGAGGGCCCGGTCGTCGGCCCGCCGTCGCGACACCAGCCGGGCGGCGAGCCTCCACCCGAGCAGGAACACCGCCAGGAAGGTCGTCGCGACGACGACGAACGACACCGGCGTCCCGCCGCCCGCGAGGCGCCGCAGCCCCATCCCGACGACGACGGCGCCGGCGGTGACCACGGCCCCGGCGGCGAGCGAGTCCGGCCGCCGCCCGGTCAGGACGACGCCGCCCTCGCCGACCAGCGCGCCGGTGACGAACGGCCACGCCGTCGCGACCGTGCCGGCGACCGCCGATCCCTCGTCGTGCGAGCGGCGGCCCAGCAGCACGAACACGACGACGGCGAGCAGGTCGGCGGCCAGCGCGGCGGGACGGGTGCGCACCGGCTCATCGTCCCACCTGCCAGGATGCCCGGCGTGCTCACCGTCGCCTCCGTGAACGTCAACGGCGTCCGGGCCGCCGTCCGGCGCGGCATGTCCGCGTGGCTGGCCGAGCGCGCGCCGGACGTCCTGTGTCTGCAGGAGGTGCGCGCCCCGGACGACGCGCTGGAGCAGGCCCTCGGACCGGGCTGGCAGACGGTGCACGAGGAGGCGGCGGCCCGCGGTCGCGCGGGGGTGGCCGTCGCCTGCCGGACGACGCCGGTCGCCGTCCGGGTGGGCCTGCCGACAGGGGAGGCGTTCGACGGCACCGGCCGGTGGGTCGAGGCCGACGTCGCGACAGAGGCCGGCACGCTCACCGCCGTCTCCGCGTACGTCCACACGGGGGAGGCGGGGACGCCGCGGCAGGCGGAGAAGATGGCCTTCCTGGCGGCGGTGGAGGCCCGGCTCACCGCGCTCGCCGCGGACGGCCGGCACGTGGTGCTCACCGGCGACCTCAACGTCGCCCACCGCGAGGCGGACCTCAAGAACTGGAAGGGCAACCTGCGGAAGTCCGGCTTCCTGCCCGAGGAGCGGGCCTGGTTCGACCGGCTTCTCGGCGAGCTGGGCTGGGTGGACGTCGTCCGGGCCCTGAGCGGCGAGGGGCCGGGGCCCTACTCGTGGTGGTCGTGGCGCGGGAAGGCCTTCGACCTCGACTCCGGCTGGCGGATCGACTACCAGATCGCCTCACCGGCGCTCGCCGCGCGCGCCGTCAAGGCGGAGATCGACCGCGCCCCGAGCTACGCCGAGCGGTGGAGCGACCACGCGCCCGTCGTCGTCCGCTACGAGCTGGACGTGCCTGCGGGGTCCTGAGCGACCGAGGCGTGGGAGACGTGGATCCGGTCGCGCCCGGCGCGCTTGGCCGTGTACAGCGCCGCGTCGGCGCGCCCGAGGAGCTCCTCGGGCGTCTCGGCGCCGTTCCAGACGGAGATGCCGGCCGAGAACGTCTGGCCGCGCGGGGTGGCCGCCTTGAGGCGTGTCAGCGTGGCCGCGGCCTCGGGGGCGGTGGAGCCGGTCAGGAGCAGGCAGAACTCCTCCCCGCCGTACCGGGCCAGGAGGTCCTCGGCGCGCAGCAGCGACTTCCACGCCGCGGTCGCCTCCTTGAGCCGGCGGTCGCCCGCCTGGTGCCCGAACCGGTCGTTGAAGCCCTTGAACCCGTCGAGGTCGAGGATGGCGACGACGAGCGCGGCACCCGAGCGCGCGGCTGCGGACATGGCCAGCGGGAGTGCGAGGTCCCAGGTGCGGCGGTTCGCGGCGCCGGTGAGCGGGTCGCTGTGGGCCAGCGCCGCCAGCTGAACCGACTGGTCCTGCACCTGGACCACCAGGGTCCAGACGCGGGCGAGGATCAGCACGTAGAGGACCAGGGCGCCGACCGTCACGCCGGGCCAGTCGATCGAGGTCGGCTGCGTCAGGCCCTGCTCGGCCAGCACCGCCGGCGCTACCAGCGTCGTCAGCCCGAGCAGCGCGAAGCGGCGGAAGGTGAGCCGGGCACCGGGCGCGGGGGCGACGTCCGCGAGGGTCCGCATCGACGGGTGCAGGGCGGCCGCGCCCCAGCAGGCGTAGGCGAGGATCCACAGGGCGTCCGTGGCGCCGCCGTCGTAGGAGGCCATCGTGCTGAGGACGGCGAAGCCGACGTCCGCGGCCAGCAGCAGCAGGAGGGCCGCGGTCAGCAGCCGGAAGCCGCTGGTCCGTGCGCCGGGCGTGGTCAGCGGCCGGGCGAGCACGGCGATGAGGACGACGTCCGCGAGCGGGTAGGCGAGGCTGACGAGCTGGCCGGTCAGCGAGAGGGTGCCGTCCGCCGCGATCGGCCGGATGAGGAAGGTCCACGACAGCAGGCCGAGGCCCGCCGACACGATGCCGGCGTCCAGCAGTCCGGCGAGGTCGCGGCCACCCGTCCGGCCCCGGACGAGCAGCACCATGGCCGCCGTCAGCAGCGGGTAGGCGGCCAGGTAGAACACGTCGGCCAGGCTCGGGAACGGCTCGGTGTGGAGCACGTCCTCGAAGACCGTGAACAGCGTGTCGCCGGCGCCGGAGCAGGCCTGAGCGACCTGAGCGGTCGCCCCTAGCGGCCCCCCTCCAGCTTGCGGGACCGCTGCTGGACGCCGGGCTCGCCGTAGGGGTAGTCGGCGGCGCCCGGGTCGCTGGCGGCGTCCAGGGCGGCCGTCTCCTCCTCGGTCAGGTGCAGGCCGGCGGCGCCGAGGTTGTCCCGCAGCTGGTCGATCGTGCGGGCGCCGAGGATCACTGACGTCACCGCGGGGCGGTCGTGCAGCCACGCGAGCGCCACCTGGGCCATGGAGACGCCGCGGTCCTCCGCGACCTTCTGCACGGCGGCGACGACGTCCCAGGTCCGCTGCTGGGCGCTCCGCCGGCCGTACGCCTCGACGCCCCGGTCGGGGTTCTCACCCAGCCGGGTCGCCCCGGACGGCGCCTGCTCCCGGCTGTACTTGCCGGTCAGCCAGCCGCCGCCGAGCGGGGACCACGGCAGCAGCCCGAGTCCCTCGGCGAGGCAGACCTGCACGATCTCCCATTCGATCTCCCGGACCAGCAGGTTGTACTGCGGCTGCAGGGTCACCGGCCGCGCCAGGCCGCCGAAGTCGGCGATGTCGACCACCTTCTGCACCTGCCATCCGGTCAGGTTCGACAGGCCGGGGTAGCCGATCGTGCCCGCGTGCACGGCGTCGTCGAGGAAGCGGAGCCACTCCTCGGGCGGCGTCCACGGGTCCCAGGCGTGCACCTGATAGAGGTCGACATGGTCGACGCCGAGGCGGCGGAGCGAGTCCTCCAGGGCCCGGCGCAGGTGCCGCCGGGAGAGCCCGACGTCGTTCGGCCCGGGCCCGGTGGGGAAGCGGCCCTTGGTCGCCAGGACCACCCGGTCGCGGACGTCGGCGGGGCGGGTCGCCAGCCAGCGGCCGACGATCTCCTCCGACACGCCACCGCCGTAGACGTCGGCGGTGTCCACCAGCGTCCCTCCGGCGTCGACGAAGGCGTCGAGCTGGGCGTGGGCCTCCTCCTCGGGGGTCTCCACGCCGAACGTCATCGTTCCAATCGCGTAGCCGGACACCACGGCCCCGCTGCCACCGAGCGTGCGGTACTCCATCGTTCTCCCCTCTCGCGGCCCGATCGGAGACAGCCTCGTAGGCTCAGGGCATGAGCGCACGCCGGGTCATGGGCATCGAGACCGAGTACGGGGTCTCGGC
>DASQJO010000128.1:0-4619 GCA_035630955.1 Kineosporiaceae bacterium | reverse complement strand
AGGATCGCCGCCGGATCGCTGCTCACCGTTCCGCTCGTGATCCTCGCGATGGCGGGCCCGTCCTCCGCGGTCACGTCGCTGGCCAGGGGCGGCCACGGGCACAGGCCGAAGCCGAGACCCGTCGTCCGCTGTCTCGGCCTCAAGGCGACCATCGTCGTGACCGCGAGCTCGCCTCACCTGGTCCGCGGCACCGGCCGGCGCGATGTCGTCGCCGTCCTGGTGGGCGGCCACGTCGTGGACGCCGGGGCCGGCAACGACGTGATCTGCGGGTCGGCGGGGGCCGACGTCCTGCGCGGCGGCCTCGGCGACGACCTGATCGTCTCCGGCGGAGGTGCTGACACCGTGACCGGCGGCGCCGGACGCGACCGGATCGACGCCGGCGCGGGCGCCGACCACGTGGACGGCGGAGCCGGGTCCGACCTGGTGCTCGGGGGTGCGGGCAACGACACCGAGACCGGCGCCACCGGGGACGACGTCCTGCGCGGCGGCCCCGGGAACGACGTCCTCGACGGCGGGGCCGGCGACGACGAGCTCTACGGCGAGGCCGGCGAGGACCGCGAGCACGGCGGTGCCGGGGACGACGTGGTCGAGGGCGGGGCCGGCGACGACTGGCTGTACGGCGACGACGGCGACGACAGCCTCGACGGCAACGCCGGCGTCGACCTCGAGGACGGCGGCCAGGGCGCCGACGACTGCGTCGCCGACGACGCCGACGAGGTCGTCTCCGACCCCGACGACCCCTCGGACGACTCCTCGGACGACTCCTCGGACGACTCTTCCGAGGACGGCTCCGACGACGGCACGGACGACGGCTCCGGCGGTGGACCGGCGCCGGCCCAGCTCGCCGGCTGAGCCGCGTCAGTCGAGGTCCGGCAGCCCCTGGCCGACGGGCGGCGCGATGCCCGTCGTGTCCGGGCGGGAGCGGCTCGGCATGACCCGCTTCGGCTCGCCCGGCATCTTCGGGTAGTTCGGCGGATAGGGCAGATCTCCGAGACCGCCGGCCTCGTCGCGCTCGGCGAGCTCGAGCAGCGGCTCGAGATCGTGCGCCACGTCGCCGATCGAGGCCATCGGGTCGCCGCGGCGCGCCACCAGGGCAGGGACGGTGGCGATGGTGAAGTCGTCGGGGTCGGCGTTCGCGAGCTCGTCCCAGGCCAGCGGGGTCGAGACCGTCGCGGTCGGCGTCCGGCGCGCGGAGTAGGCGGAGGCGATGGTGCGGTCGCGGGCGTTCTGGTTGTAGTCGACGAACACCTGCTCGCCGCGCTGCTCCTTCCACCACGCCGTCGTCACGCGGCCGCCCGCGCGTCGCTCGATCTCCCGCGCGAGCGCGATCGCGGCACGCCGGACCTGGGTGAACGTCCAGCGCGGCTCGATGGCGACGAAGACGTGCACGCCGCGCCCGCCGCTGGTCTTCGGGAATCCGGCGTACCCGAGCTCCTCGAGCAGAGGCCGGACGACGTCGACCGCGACGCCCGCGGCGTCCGCGAAGCCGGTGCCCGGCTGCGGGTCGAGGTCCACGCGCAGCTGGTCGGGATGCTCGACGTCGGCGCAGGTGGCGTGCCAGGGGTGGAAGGTGACCGTGCCGAGGTTGGCCGCCCAGACGACGTCCGCGGGGTTGGTGACGCGCAGCGCGTCGGCGTGCCGGCCGGAGGGGAACGTGACGCGGCAGGACTCGACGTGGGCGGGGATCTTCGGCGGCAGCCGCTTCTGGTAGACCTCCTCGCCCTCGATCCCGTCCGGGAAGCGCTGGAGGTACGTGGGCCGGTTGCGGAGCGCCCGGACCAGCGGGTTGCCGTCGATCGTGGCGATGGTCCGGTAGTACTCGACGAGGTGCCGCTTTGTCCCGCCCTCGGCGCCGAGTCGAGGGAAGTAGATCTTGTCGGGGTTCGAGAGCCGGACGGCCGTGCCGTCGACGTCGAGCTCCTCCGCGGGCGTGGCCATGCCGCTCATCCTGGCCTGCCCCTCCGACAGCGGCCAAGCCCGCTCAGGATGGGCAGCCCGCGTCCGGGTTGTGGTCGTACAGGGCCGGCTGCCCTCCCGCACCGACGATGCCGTAGAGCTTGGCCGCGGTGGCACTGTCGGCGTCGAAACCGATGACCGCGCCCGACACCGAGGTGCCCGCGGCCGGCTGGGTCGATCCGGTGGAGGATGCCGGGAGCGGCCCGATCGACCTCACGGTCAGGCAACGGGCGACGACCTCGGCTCCCCGTCCGTTCGCGCTCAGGGAGTACACGTCGACGACGTCGCCGCGGGTCAGGTCGGCAGGAACCCGGTTCGGCTCGCTGATGCTGATCGCCACCGCACCCGTCTTCGGGAACCTGCCCTTCGGTTGGCTGCCCAGAATGCCCGGGACGACGAGCTGATTGGCGAACGCCGGGGCCTGCAGCCGCTGCCCCGCCAACTGCGACGTGTTCGTCACCGCGGTCGCGGCGATGGCGGCCGGGACGTTTCTCTGAACCGTCAGGCCCGGCGCTGCAGCGTCCTCCCCGGTCTGCGCGTTCCGGGTGAAGAACAGGGCCGGCACCAGGTCCGAGCCCTGCTGGCCGCGGGTGTCGGCGCCCTGGACGTAGAGCCAGATGAGAGACGTGCCCAGGGCTGCCACGAGGATCGAGGCGATGAGGAGCAGCGTGCGGCGGCCCATGTCGGTCCGGGTCCTTTCGGTCGCTCAGCCGTCGAGGGGACGGACCGTCACAGTGTGCACCGTCCTCCTGGCGATCGAGGCCCTCCTGCTCGGCGTCCACCCCAGCCCGTGCACTCGTGATGCGGCGATGCACTCCTTGTCGGGCCAGAGGAACGCCCGAAGGCCCGACAGCCCGTACATCGCCCGACAACGGGTGCCCGCCGCCGAGTGGGGACGCCGGTGGGTGACCGGGTGGGTGGGTTCTTCGTCCGCGGAGGACGAAGAACCCACCACTCACTCACCCGCTCGATCACCCACTCGTGACGATCATCGGACCGGCCGCGGACGATCACTCAGGGCGCCGTGCGCGATCGTGCGTGCTCCCGTCGTGCTGCTTTACGCGCGTAGAGCCGCACGGCAGGCCGTCGCCGGCGGCACAACCCGCGCAACGCAGCACAAGAGGAGCACGGCGGGCGGCGCGGGGAGGCGGGCAGCGCCCCGTCAGGTCAGGACGCTCGCCAGGTCGTACGTCACGGGGATGTCGAGCTGGTCGTAGGTGCACGAGCGGGGGTCGCGGTCCGGCCGCCAGCGCCGGAAGTGCGCGGTGTGCCGGAACCGGTCGCCCTCCATCTGGTCGTACGCGACCTCGATCACGAGGTCGGGCCGCAGCGGCACGAAGGACAGGTCCTTGCCCGCGTTCCAGCGGGACACGTTGCCCGGCATCCGGCGGTCGACGTGCGCCTGCGCGTCCGCCCAGTTGCCCCACGGGTGCCCGGCCTCGGCCGCCCCACCCTCCGGCAGCCGGTACGGCTCGAGCTCGTCGAGCAGCTCCCGGCGCCGTGCCATCGAGAACGACGCGGCGACGCCGACGTGCTGCAGCGACCCGTCGTCCCGGTACAGCCCGAGCAGCAGCGACCCCACCACCGGCCCGCTCTTGTGCCAGCGGAAACCGGCGACGACGCAGTCCGCCGTCCGGTCGTGCTTGACCTTGAACATGACGCGCTTGTCCGGCTGGTAGACGCCGTCCAGCGGCTTGGCGACGACGCCGTCGAGCCCGGCGCCCTCGAAGGTCGAGAACCACTCGCGCGCCAGCGTCATGTCGGACGTCGCCCGCGTCACGTGGACCGGCGCCGAGGCGTCCGCGAGCGCCTCGAGCAGCCGGGCGCGCCGCTCCGCGAAGGGCCGCTCCATGAGGCTCTCGTTCCCGAGCGCGAGGACGTCGAACGCGACGAGCGAGGCCGGGGTCTCCTGGGAGAGCAGCGTGACGCGGCTGACGGCCGGATGGATCCGCAGTTGCAGCGCCTCGAAGTCGAGCCGGTCGCCGCGCGCGACGACGATCTCGCCGTCGAGGACGCAGCGCGTCGGGGTGTTCGCGAGCACGGCCTCGACGACCTCCGGGAAGTACCGCGTCATCGGCCGCTCGTTCCGCGACCCGAGCACCACCTCGTCGCCGTCCCGGAACACGATCGTCCGGAAGCCGTCCCACTTCGGCTCCACGTGACCGACGTCCGGGATCTCGGGCACCGACTTCGCGAGCATCGGCGAGACGGGCGGCATCACGGGCAGGTCCATGACGGCATCTTGCCCTGCCGCCCTCGGCCCGTCCGGAGTGTGTCGGTGCCGCCGGGTAGGAAGGGGACATGGCGGACGTCGAGGGATACCTGCGCGAGGTGGTCGACGACTGGTGGCACCACGGCCCGCTCGCGGTGATCCACGACCTCGTCGACGAGGTGTGGCGGACCAATGTCGCGCGATTCGACCCGGACGAGCGCGGCGACGACGCGCTCAGCCTGGGCATCCAGTCCGCGCGCAACATCTGCAACCTCGCCGTCCGGCGCTGTGCCGACCTGCCCGGCGTCCGGGTCCACGGCGGGTCCACGCTCACCGTGCACTTCGGCGGCCGCGTCCTGCACCTGGGAAAGGCGACGCCGGAGCAGTCGCGGGACTGGAACATCTGGTCGATCGACTGGTCGCACAGCGACGTGCGTGACCGGGCCGCGGA
>DASQJO010000127.1:0-3258 GCA_035630955.1 Kineosporiaceae bacterium | reverse complement strand
GCAGCACTAGTAGACGCACGAACCCCTGACCGGTGCGGCAACACCGGCCAGGGGCCATCACCCGGGCCGGGGCCATCCACCAGACGAGCCCGATCGGAGGCGTATCCCACGATAGGCGCCACGGCGGGCTCCCTCCCGAAGGGAACCGCCATGCCCGCAGCAGCTCCGTCGTCCCTGCAGACCGTCACCTCGGCGGACGGGACCCCCATCTGGTACGAGGTCAGGGGCTCCGGCCCCGCCGTCGTGCTCGTCCAGGGCGCCATGGGGACCGCCTACAACTTCCGCGACCTCGCCGACGCGCTCGCCCCGCACCTCACCGTCGTCCTGCCCGACCGACGGGGACGCGGCCACAGCGGCGAGGGGCGGAGCCCCTACGAGCTGGCGCGCGAGCTCGAGGACCTCGACGCCGTGCTGGGCGCCACCGGCGCGCGCGGGGTGTTCGGTCTCAGCTCCGGCGGCGTCGTCGCGCTCTGGGCCGGCCTGCGACTCCCCGCCCTCACGAGGGTGGCGGTCTACGAGCCGCCCCTGTTCGCCGACGACGCGGCCCTGCCCCGCCGCGACCTCGACGAGTTCGACCGTGCGATCACCCACGGCAAGACCTCCACCGCTCTCGTGGCCGGCATGAGGGCCGGGCAGTTCGCCCCCAGGATCATCGCGGCCGTCCCCACTCCCGTGCTGAGCCGGCTCGTCGGTCTCGGGCTGAGGCGCGAGGCGGCGCACCCACCCGTGGGGTACGCCCCCATGGCCGATCTCGGCCTCGCCCTCGCGCACGACTTCGCCCTCCTCCGCGAGGTCACGGGGCGGGTCGGCGAGCTCGCCGCCCTTCCGGTGCCCCTGCTCGCCCTCGGCGGCAGCAGGAGCCAGGCGTACCTGCGGCGCAGCCTCGACCTCCTCGTCGCGACGGTGCCGGGTGCGCAGCGGGTCGAGCTCGCCGGACTCGACCACGGCTCACCCTGGAACACCGAGCGGCGCGGCAGGCCCGAACCCGTGGCCGCCGAGCTCGTGCGGTGGTTCGCGACCATGGACGGAGGCCCGGCGTGAACGCCCTCGTGGCCGACGGCCTCGTCAAGACCTACTCCGGCGGACGGAAGGCACCGCGCGTGCGCGCCCTGGACGGGCTCTCCGTCGCGGTCCCCGCCGGGGCGGTGTTCGCCCTGCTGGGCCCCAACGGCGCCGGCAAGTCGACCACCGTGCGGATCCTCACCACCCTGTCCCGCCCGGACGCCGGGAGCGCCCGCGTCGCCGGCCACGACGTGCTGGCCGATCCGGACGCCGTCCGACACGCCATCGGCCTCGTCTCGCAGAAGCCCTCCAGCGACCCGATGGCCACCGGCCGGGAGAACCTCGAGCTGGCTGCCCGCGTGCAGGGCCTTTCCCGGGCCGATGCCCGGGCCAGGGCCCGCGAGCTGCTGGACCGCTTCGATCTCGCCGACGCCGCTGACCGGCTCGTCAAGACGTGGTCCGGCGGGATGTCGCGCAAGCTCGACGTCGCCATCGGCCTCGTCCACCGGCCCGAGGTGCTTTTCCTCGACGAGCCCACCACCGGCCTGGACCCGCAGGCGCGCACGGAGATGTGGGCGGAGATCGGCCGGCTGTCCGCCGGTGAACGGGTCACGGTGCTGCTCACCACGCACTACCTCGACGAGGCCGACCGCCTCGCCGACCGGCTCGCGATCGTCGACCACGGCCGGGTCGCGGTCGAGGGAACCCCGGACGAGCTCAAGGCCGGGCTGCGCGGGGACGCCGTGGACGTCGGGCTGGCCTCCGCGGACCACGCCCCGGCGGCGACCGGGGTGCTGACCCGCCTCGGGCTGCGCGACGTCGTCGCGGAGGGCAACCGGCTGCGCGCCCGGGCGGACGACGGGGCGCGGGCCGTCCCCGCCGTCCTCGCCGCGCTCGACGAGGGCGGCATGCCGGCGACGTCCGTGACCGTCGCGCGCCCGTCGCTCGACGACGTCTACCTGCAGCACGTCGGACACACCATGGAGGTGGCGGCATGACCGCGACGACCCTCGACCGCCGGCCGACCGGCACCCGGACCCGCGCAGGGCGCGGATCACTCCCCCGGCACTCGGCCTTCCTGGCCGTGCGCTCGCTCAAGGCGCTCTGGCGGCAGCCGGCGTTCGCCGTGGCCACGCTGGTGCAGCCGATCATCTGGCTGCTTCTGTTCGGCGAGCTGTTCGAGCGCGTCGTGCAGATCCCCGGCTTCGACGCGTCCCGGACCTCCTACCTGGAGTTCCTCACGCCCGGCGTCGTCGTCATGACCGCGCTGTTCTCGAGCGGATGGGCCGGCACCGTCTACATCGAGGACATGAACCGCGGGGTGATGGACCGGTTCCTCGCCTCACCGGTGCGGCGTGGAGCCCTGATGGCCGGCACGCTCGCCTACCAGGCGGCCACGACGATCGTGCAGACCGTCGTCGTGCTCGTCGTCGCCGTCCTCGCCGGCGCCCGGTTCCCCGGCGGCGCCGCCGGCGTGCTCGTCACCCTGGCGGCCGCGTGCCTGATCTCGGTGATCATCGCCTCACTGTCGAACGCGCTCGCCCTGCTTCTGCGCCAGCAGGAGGCCCTCATCGGGATCAGCCAGTTCGTCGTCCTGCCGCTGCAGTTCCTGTCCTCGGCGCTGATGGCGACCGCCCTCGCGGCAGCCTGGGTCGCCGACGTCGCCCGCTTCAACCCCGTCGACTGGGCGGTCGTGGCCTCGCGGGAGGCGCTGTCGAGCGGCACCGACTGGGCTGCCGTCTGGACCCGCCTGGGTCTGCTCGGCGTGCTCGCGCTGGTGATGGCGTGGCTCGGGACGCGCGCCTTCCGGACGTACCAGCGCTCGCTCTGACCTCGGTCCGACGCCGGACCTCAGCCCCTGCGCCGCCGCAGCAGCCAGACGACGAGCACGGCGACCAGACCCGCGAGGACGCCGGGACCGTAGCGCTTCGCCAGTGCCGGGAGCACGACGGCGCCCAGGTCGAGCTCCGCCGGCTCGGACGCCGGTGCCTCCGGGCGCGGGACCGACGGGAGGCTCGGGCCCGGCGCGGGCGAACCCGACGAGCCGGGCTCGGAGGACTGCACGGTGCGTCCGGACGAGGATGCGGCGGCCGCGGACTCGCCGGCGGACCCGGCGGCGTCGGGGACGGCGCCGCCGGTTCCGGCGTCCGCTCCCTCGCCCTGATGCTCCGCCGCGGCTGCCGACTCACCCGCCGTCGCCGAGGCGTCCGCCACGGCCCCCGCGCCGCCGTCGGAGGCACCGTCGGAGGCAGCGTC
>DASQJO010000126.1:0-5792 GCA_035630955.1 Kineosporiaceae bacterium | reverse complement strand
GCGCGTAGGCTGCGCGCGTGGCTCCCGTCGTCGTCGCCGAGTCGCTGACCAAGCGGTTCGGGAAGCTGACCGCGGTCGACGACCTGTCCTTCGCGCTCGAGGCCGGGACGATCACCGGCTTCCTCGGCCCCAACGGCGCCGGGAAGTCCACCACCCTGCGGGCGCTCGTCGGCCTGACGCCGCCGACGTCAGGGCGGGCCACGATCGGCGGCGTCCGGTACGCGGACCTGCCGAATCCCGGCCGCATCGTCGGCGTCATGCTGGACGCCGCCGCGCAGCACCCCGGTCGCTCCGGCCGCGAGACGCTGCGTCTGGCGGCGACGATCCTCGGCGTCCGGCGGGGTCGCGCCGACGCGATGCTCGAGATGGTCGGACTGCAGGGCGCGGAGAAGCGCCGGGTGCGCGACTACTCCCTCGGCATGCGGCAGCGGCTCGGCATCGGGGCGGCGCTGCTCGGCGACCCGTCCGTGCTCGTGCTCGACGAGCCGGCCAACGGCCTGGACCCGGAGGGCATCCGCTGGATGCGGGGCCTGCTCTGCGACTTCGCGGCCGGCGGCGGCACCGTGCTCGTCTCCAGCCACCTGCTGCGCGAGGTCGAGGCCACCGTCGACCGGATGGTCGTCATCGACCGCGGCCGCGTCGTCGCCCAGGGCACGATGGCCGACCTCTCCGCGCAGAGCGGCCCCGCGGCGGTCGCCGTGCGGGGCCTCGACCCGGCCGGGCTCCGCGCCGCGCTGCTCGCGGCGGGCCTGCCCGCCGACCGCCGTGACGACGGCTCCCTCCTCGTCCGCGCGGACGCAGAGGCCGTCGGCCGCGCCGCGCTGGCCGCCGGCCAGGTGCTGATCGAGCTGAAGGAGGCCGGCAGCGGCCTCGAGGACCTGTTCTTCCGGCTGACGTCCCACGAGGGCGCGGCCGTGCCCACCGACCCGACGTCCCTCCAGGAAGTGCCGGCATGACCGCCGTTGCGACGTCCATGTCCCTGCCCACCACGACGCCGACGATCCGGCGACCCTCGTTCGCCACCCTCACCCGGGTCGAGCTCCGCAAGACTGTCGACACCCGCGCCGGCCAGGCGCTGCTCGGCGTCACGGTGCTGCTCTCCGCCGCCGTCGTCGGCTACCTGACCTTCACCGCTCGCGACGGGCTGAGCTACGACGCCTGGCTCCGCGACGCGAGCTACCCGGTCGTGGCGCTGCTGCCCGTGCTCGGCATCCTGGCGATGACCAGCGAGTGGACCCAGCGGACCGCCCTGACGACGTTCACGCTGACCCCCCGCCGGCTGCGGGTGCTGGCGGCCAAGTTCACCGCCGCGGTGGTTCTCGGCCTGCTCGTCACCGTCGTCGTCGACGCGATCGCGGCCGCCGGCCTGGCCGTACGCGGCCTCGTGCTGAACGCCGACGTCGCCTGGGGGAACCTCGGCTCGGTCCTCGGCGGGTCGGCCGTGTCCGCGGCGCTGGCCCTCGTCATGGGTGCCGCCGTCGGCGCCCTGGTGATGCAGACCGCGGTGGCGATCGTGGTCTACTTCGTGGCGCCGAACGTCGTGCTCCTCGCGGTCGCCACGACCATCCCCGAGAAGGCGCCGTGGGTCGACGTCAACGAGGCGTTCGGCTGGCTGTCCCGGTTCGACGTCTCGGGGCACGTCGGACAGCTCGTCACCCCGCTGCTGCTGTGGATCGCCGTGCCCTTCGCGGTCGGCCTCTGGCGCAGCGTCCGCCGGAACGTGAGCTGACCCTTCGTCCCGTCAACGCCGATCATGCGTCGGTCCGATCATGGAGAACCATGATCGGACCGGACTGCATGGTCAGCGCGGGGTTGTGGTCAGGCGTCCCGGCGGCGGAGCAGGAACGCGCCGACGGCCAGGATGATCGCCCACTCGAGCGTGAAGACCAGATAGCCGTTCCACGGCGAGAGCAGGTTCGGGTCCTGCCGGATGGTCGTGATCTGCCCGCCGGCGTTGGAGAAGAAGTACCGCTGGATCGTCTTGCCCCATTCGCCCGGCAGCAGGTTGCTGAGGATGGGCAGGACGAACAGCAGGCCGACGGCCGTCGTGATCGATCCGGCGCTGTGCCGGAGCACGGTGCCGACGGCGAAGCCGAGCATGCCGCAGCCCAGGATGTACAGGCCGCCGCCGAGAACGGCGCGCGTCACGCCCGGGTCGCCGAGGTGCGCCTCGACGCCCACGGTGGCGAAGAAGGCCTGGCCGATGAAGAACGCCCCGAAGGACGTGACGAGGCCGACGACGAGGGCGACGACCGCGAAGG
The DNA here is from genome assembly GCA_035630955.1 of Kineosporiaceae bacterium. GTDB lineage: Bacteria > Actinomycetota > Actinomycetes > Actinomycetales > Kineosporiaceae > DATKNA01. Next base: position 3,531 of record DASQJO010000126.1, on the reverse strand, counting down.
TGAGCCCCTTGGCGGCGAGGACCTTGAGCCGCTGCGGGACGGCGGTCAGCGTCGTCCGGATCCCGCCGGTGGAGTACTCGGCGGTGATGACGAGGGCGCCCAGCACCGCGATGGCCAGCTGACCGAAGTACAGGCCGGCGAGGGAGTTCGCGGTCGCGTCGATGGTCGCCCGCTCCTGCGCGTCGACCTGGCTCCAGTTGGCGGTCTCGCCCCAGGCGAACAAGGTGGTGAAGCCCCAGCTGACCAGCACGGTCGCCAGCAGGGTCCACCGTGTGGAACGGACCGACCACAGCTTCGTCCACTCCGAACGGACGACGTTCAGCAGGGTCGTCCCGCTCGACGGGACCGACGGCGCGGCCTGTGCGGGGATCGTCGCGGTGCTCATCGGCGTGCTCACCTCTCCGTCCGGGTGCCGGCGAGAGCCGGTTCCCCCGCGGCGGCCGCGGCGGGGTCGGCGTGGTACTCGACGCTGTCGCGCGTCATCTCCATGAAGGCCTCCTCGAGGGAGGACCGCTGCGTGAACAGCTCGTGGATCGTCAGGCCCTTGGTCGCGGCGACGTCGCCGACCTGGTCGGTCGTCATGCCCTCGACCTCGAGGTAGCCGTCCACGGGGGTGACCCGGCCGCCGTCGGCGACCAGGGCGTCGGCGAGCTGCTCGCGCTGCGGCGAGCGGACCCGGGTGCGCGCCTGGGAATTCTCCGCGATGAAGTCCGCCGTGCTCGTGTCGGCGAGCAGCTTTCCGCGGCCGATGACGATGAGATGTTCCGCGGTGATGGACATCTCGCTCATCAGGTGGCTGGACACGAAAACCGTCCGGCCGCGCGCGGCGAGTGTCTGCATGAATTGCCGGATCCAGATGATGCCCTCGGGGTCCAGGCCGTTCACGGGCTCGTCGAACATGAGCACTCGCGGGTCCCCGAGCATGGCGGCGGCGATGCCGAGCCGCTGGGACATACCGAGGGAAAAGCCGCGGATGCGCTTCTTGGCAACCTCACGCAGGCCCGTCAGGTCGAGGACCTCGCCGACCCGGCTCCGCGGGATGCCGTTCGACTGGCAGAGCGCGACCAGGTGCGCCTGAGCCGTCCGGCCGCCGTGCACGTCCTTGGCGTCGAGCAGGGCGCCGACCTCGCGCATCGGGTTCGTCGCGGCGGCGAAGCGCCTTCCGTTGACGAGCGCCTCCCCCGAGTCCGGCCGGTCGAGCCCGAGGATCAGCCGCATCGTCGTCGACTTGCCCGCGCCGTTCGGCCCGAGGAAACCGGTGACGACTCCGGGCTGAACGGTGAACGACAGATTGTCGACGGCGAGCTTGTCGCCGTAGCGTTTGGTCAGACCGCGCGCCTCGATCATGCTGGGGCCCCTCCCGAGTGGTGGCGTCGAATCTGGCGGCCGGCGCGGCGTCCGCGTCGTGCCGCTTCTCGTTCCCGCGCCACCCTATCGGCCTCGCGATCACGCTCATTCCGCTCTCAGGCGTCTCTCAGTGGCGACGAGAAGTTGAATTCGCAACCCTGACGAGGGCTTCCGCGCTGCTCCCCGGTATCAGTACCGTCGGGGCCTGCCGATGAACGGGGGTATTCGTGGACGAGCGCACGCTGTCGGTGGTCCAGAGCGTGCAGCGGTTCATGGACGAGGTTGTCCAGGAGGTCCGGGCGCAGACGGACCGCCCGGACGCCCCGACGGTGAGCTCGGTCGTCGAGAAGCACCTCGGGCAGGACCCGGCGGAGCTGCCGATCGTCCGCCTCGACGTCGACGCCCACCAGTTCGTGAACCTCGACGTCGCGGTGGCGGCGATCGTCGAGGAGCACGGCGGTGGCAGTGTCATCGGGGTCGGCGGCGGCGACATGCGCCACCACCAGACGTTCGGCGACTTCCTCCAGCAGACGGGCCCGTGGAACCGCTTCAGGGTGGGCGCCGTCGACCGCGAGCGGGTCGAGACCGGCCCGTCGTCCCACCGGGACGCCGTGGCGTTCGGGATTCACCTCTTCCGGTACCGCGGGCAGCCGGTCGCGGTGCAGCAGCGACGGGCGAACATGCAGTTCGGCGGCCGGTCGGGGCTCGAGGTGGTCGCGCCCGAGGAGCTGGCGGGGCCGCTGCTGGCCGACGTCCGGCGGCTCATGGTCGAGCGCAGCGTCTTCCGCGGCCAGCTGCTGTCGTTCGGTCAGGCCGAGCAGGCCTTCGGACCCACCGTCGCCGGCATCTCCTTCCTCGAGCGGCCCACCATGACCGCCGCGGACGTCGTCCTGCCGGCCGGTGCGCTGGAGCGGATCGAGCGGCACGTCGTGAGCACGGCCCGGCACCGCGAGCGGCTCCGCGCCGCCGGCCGGCACCTCAAGCGCGGGCTGCTCCTCTACGGCCCGCCGGGCACCGGGAAGACGCACACCGTGCGGTACCTCGTCTCGCAGCTGCCCGAGGTCACGGCCATCGTGCTCGCCGGCAATGCGCTCGGATACGTGGGCGCGGCCACCGAGTTCGCGCACGCGCTCGAGCCGTCGGTCGTCATCGTCGAGGACGTCGACCTCATCGCCGAGCACCGCGAGATGCACATGGGTCCGCAGCCGCTGCTCTTCACGCTGCTGGACGCCATCGACGGTCTCACCAGCGAGGCCGACGTCGCCTTCGTCCTGACGACGAACCGCGTCGACCTGCTCGAGGCGGCGCTCACCCAGCGGCCGGGCCGCGTCGACCTGGCCGTCGAGATCCCGCGGCCGGACGCCGAGGCCCGCCGCCGCCTCGTCGACCTCTACTCGGCCGGGCTGCCACTCTCCGCGGAGGCGCTCGCGCGCGCGGCCGTCCGCACCGAGGGCGCGACGGCCAGCCTGTTCAAGGAGCTGTTCCGCCGGGTCGTCCTGGTGGCGGCCGAGCGGGACGCCGAGGTCTCCGACGAGGTCCTGGACGACGTCGTCGACGAGCTGCTCGCCGACGCCGAGCGGCTCACCCGCTCGCTCCTCGGGAGCGGCAGCGACGAGCCGATCGACGAGGCGGTCGTCCCGATGCCCTTCGGCCCGGTGCCGCCGGTCGCCGGGATCTTCCGTGGTCCTGCCATGTACCGCCCGTGAACCCTCGCCGCCGCCGGAGCCCGTGACGCAGCCGGTCAGGCGCGGACGCGCGTGCCCGTCGTGCCGGCGGCCGCCTCGCCGATGCGGTGCAAGCTGGTGATCGCCGAACGGTGGCCCGTCCGCTCGGTGAACCGGCACACGGCCTCGACCTTCGGCCCCATCCCTCCGGCGCCGAACTCCCCGTCGGCGGCGTGGGCCCGGAGCTCGGCCACGGTGACCTCTTCCAGCGGCCGCTGTCCCGGCGTCCCGTAGCCGACCATCGCGTGGTCGACGTCGGTGGCGACCACGAGGAGGTCGGCGTCCAGGGCCTGGGCGAGGACGGCGGCCGTCAGGTCCTTGTCGATCACAGCCTGGACGCCGGTGAGCCTGGGCGCGCCCTCGGCGTCCGTGGCGCGGACGGTCGGGACGCCGCCCCCGCCGCCCGCGACGACGGCGAAGCCGGCGGCGAGCAGCGCGGACACCGCCCCCGCGTCGAGCA
>DASQJO010000125.1:0-9080 GCA_035630955.1 Kineosporiaceae bacterium | reverse complement strand
GCTCGGTGCCACGGCACGGCTGGCCGGGAGCGGCCGTCGCACGGATCTCGCCGTCGCGATCGTGGCGCTCGGCGTCTCGGGCGTCGCCACCGCCCTACGCATGATCACGACGGGTGCGGTCTGGAGCGGGCTCGAACTGCCCCTCGTGCTGGTCGTGGCCGCGGCGCTGCCCCGCCGCCAGGCCTTCGCCGCGGCCGTCGCGGGTCTCGCGCCCGGCGCCGGGGCGGTCGCCGGCGTCCTCGCGCACGGCTCCGCCACGACCGCCGAACTCCTCGGCTCGCTGCTGCCCGTCGCGGCGGTCCCGGCCGCCGGTGCCGTGGGCCTCGCCTGGCGCCGGCGCGTCACCCTGCTCGCCGACCGCCTGCTCGCCGCCGAGGACGCCGCCCGCACGGTCGCCGTCCACGACGCGCTGACGGGCGCCGTCAACCGGCAGGGCCTGGAGCTGGTCGCCGGCCCCATGCTCGAGAACGCACGCCGCCAGGGGGAGGCCGTGCACTGCCTGCTCGTCGACGTCGACGACTTCCGCCGCGTCAACGAGGAGGCGGGCGCGCAGGCCGGGGACGACGTCCTCCGGGCGGTCACCGCCGCGCTGACCTCCGCCGTGCGGACCACCGACGTCGTCGCGCGCTGGTCGGGTGACGAGTTCGCGGTCGTCGGCCCCGGTACGGGCACCTCCCCGCTGGAGCTGGAGCGGCGCGTGCACGCCTCCCTCGCGGAGGCGCCGCCGCTGCCGCCGGACGTGTGGGGCGCCCGCGTCAGCATCGGCTCGGCCACGCTCGTGCCCTGGGACGACGGCGATCTCGGCGCCCTGCTCCGTCGCGCCGACCAGGACATGCGGCTGCGCCGCTCGCTGCGACGTCAGCGTTCCGAGCGCGACTCCGGGCCCGTGCCACCCCCGCAGCAGCACCCCGTCGAGGACGGCGCGGACCACCCCTAGTCCTAATCTTGGCGCGTGCCCGCCGTCCCCGCTCTCGCGCGGGGGCTCGTCGTCGCCTGCCACCCGCTGCCGTGCCTGGCCGTGACGGCCTTCGCCGTGGGTTGGGCGGTCGTCGTGGGACTGCCCGCCGGGCGGGTCGGCCTCGTCGCGCTCGCGGTGCTCCTCGGGCAGCTCTCGATCGGCTGGTGCAACGACGCCGTGGACGCCGGGCGCGACCTCGCCGCGGGACGCCGGGACAAGCCCGTGCCCGCCGGCCTCGTCACGGCGGGCCAGCTCCGGATCGCCGCCGGCGTCGCGCTGCTGACCTGCGCGGTCGCGTCCCTGGCGCTCGGCGTCGCGGCCGGCGTCGTCCACCTCGTCGCCGTCGCCTCGGGCTGGGCCTACGACCTCGTGCTCAAGCCGACCCCCGCCAGCCCGCTGCCCTACGCGGTGTCCTTCGGGCTGCTGCCCGCGGTGGCCACGCTGGCCGCCGCGCCGCCGCACTGGCCGCCCGCCGGGGTGCTGGCGGGCGCGGCCCTCCTCGGCACGGGCGCACACTTCGCGAACACCGTCGGGGACGCCGAGCACGACGCGGCCACCGGCGTCCGCGGACTGCCCCAGCGGATCGGGCCGACGGCGTCGCTGCGGGTCAGCGCCCTGCTGGTGGCGCTGGCCGCGGTGGCACTGCTCACCGCCGACCGCGACGCCGGCGGGGTGACCCTCGTCCTGCTCGTCGCCGGCGCACTGGTCGCCGTGGCCGGGGCGGCCCTGGCGGGCCGCATGGTGGGGCGCGGGCGCACCGCGTTCCGGCTCACGCTCGCCGCCGTCGCCCTGGTGATCGCGGGCTTCCTGCTGGGCGGCTCCGGCTGAGCCGCCGGAGGCGGCCCGAGCCGCCGGGGTAGCCTCCGCTGCATGCCCGACGCGCCGTCGAAGGTCGCCGTGGTCACCGACTCGACCGCGTACCTGCCACCCGACCTCGTCGACCGGTACCGACTCACCGTCGTGCCGCTCCAGGTCGTCGTCGGCGGCCGGTCGCTCGCCGAGGGCGTCGAGGTCTCGAGCGAGGAGGTCGCGGCGGCCCTGCGGGAGTGGCGGCCGGTGACGACGTCCCGCCCCGCCCCGCAGACGTTCGTCGACGCCTACCGGCGGCTGGGCGTTCCGGAGATCGTGTCCGTGCACCTCTCGGCGGATCTGTCCGGGACCGTCGACGCCGCGCGTCTCGCGGCGCGCCAGGTCGAGGAGGACGGCATCACGGTCGTCGTCGTCGACTCCCGGTCGCTGGGGATGGGCCTCGGGCTCACCGCGCGGGCCGCGGCCCAGGCCGCCGAGCAGGGCGCGGACGCCGAGGGCGCGGCCCGCATCGCCCGGCGCTACGCGCACGAGGTCGCCATCTACCTCTACGTCGACACCCTCGAGTACCTGCGACGCGGCGGCCGGGTCGGGGCCGCGGCAGCCATGGTCGGATCGGCGCTCGCGGTCAAGCCGCTCCTCCACCTCGCGGACGGGCGGCTGGAGCCGGTCGAGCGGGTACGGACGGCGAGCCGGGCGCTGGCCCGCCTCGAGGAGCTCGCCGTGCGGGCCGCGGGTGCCCGGCCGGTGGACGTGGCCGTGCAACACCTGGCAGCGGCCGAGCGCGCGCAGGAGGTCGCGGACCGGTTGAGCCGGCGTCTGCCCGAGCTGAGGACGGTCATGATCGGCGAGGTGGGTGCGGTCGTCGGTGCGCACGTGGGCCCCGGCATGCTCGGCGTGGTCGTGGCACCGGCCGCCTGACCTTCGTCCACAGCGGACGGCCGGCCGTCCCGCCGTCCACAGGGCGGGCGGCGGGAGGCCGACGGGAGCGGCCGGGGTTCCTAGCGTCGGGGGATGCGACAGACGCGAGGCGAGGCGGTGCGGCGGCTGGCCGCGGTGGGGGTCGCGGGCCGGTCCCGAGCCGGCGTCGATTCACCGCCGGCCGGCGGGTGGGTGCCGGCTCCTCAGCGCGAGCTCGGGCCGGACGTCGCATCGGACGAGGTCGACGCCGTCCCCGCGCAGCCGCGCGTGGTGCGGCCCGCGGCGGCGCTGGCCGCGGCCGTCGTGGCCGTCGTGGTCGGGCTCGTCGCCTGGCTGCACGCCCAGGGCTCAGGCGACGCGGTCCAGCTCGCCCCGCGGGAGAGCCGGACGTCGGTCTCGCCGGCGGCTGCGGCGGCGGGGAGCGGGCCGGCGCTGCCGGCGACCTCGCCCGCACCGAGCTCCGCCGGTGTGGTGGTCGACGTCGAGGGCAGGGTGCGCCGTCCCGGCCTCCAGCGCCTCCCGCCCGGCGCCCGGGTGGCGGACGCCGTCCGCGGCGCCGGCGGAACGACGTCGGGCGCGGTCCTGACGGCCCTCAACCTGGCCCGGCTTCTCGCGGACGGCGAGCAGGTCGTCGTGCCCGGACCGGGTGACCCGGTGCCGGCCGGGGTCGGGGGCGGTGGTGGGCCGGGCGGGGTCGCCTCCGGAGGCGCGACCGGCGGGACCGGCGGGACCGGCGGGACCGGAGCGGCGGGATCACCGCTCGACCTCAACACCGCGACGGAGGCGGGGCTCGACGAGCTGCCCGGCGTCGGCCCGGTGCTGGCCGGGCGGATCATCGCGTGGCGCACCCAGCACGGGCGCTTCACCTCGGTGGACGAGCTCGCCGAGGTGCCCGGGATCGGGCCGAAGGTGCTGGAGCGCTTGCGTCCGCTGGTACGGGTGTGACCGGCTCGGCGGACCTGCGGCTCCTGCCGGCCGCCGTCTCGGCCTGGGCCGCCGCGTTCTGGGCGACCGGCGCGCCGGTGGGCCTCGTCGCGGTGCTCGCCGTGGTGGCCACGCTCGCCGCCCTCGGGTGCGGTGTCGCAGCTGCTCGGCGCGGCCTCCTCGGTCGCTCGCTCCCCGCCCGGACTCTCGGCGCCGTGGCGCTCGCGGCGGCAGCGGTCGCCGTCGTCCTGGCCAGCACCGCCGGGGCTCTGGCCGCGCGCTCGGCAGGGACGTGGCCGCGCTGGGTCGAGGAGCGCGCCGTCACGCGGCTCGAGGGCACGGCGACGTCGGATGCGCGCCGGCTGCCGGAGGGCGGACGCGGCCAGGGCGACCGGTACGTCGTCGACGTGGACGTCGACGCGGCGCAGGCCCGCGGCTCCCGGCAGGAGCTGGAGCTGCCCGTCGTCGTGCTGGCGTCCGCGTCGTGGCGGACCGTCTCCGCCGGCCAGGGCGTGACCTGGACCGGGCGCCTCGGCACCGCGGACGCCGGCGACGCGGCCGCCGCGGTCGTCACCGCACTCGGGCCGCCCGTGGTCGTGCCCGGCTCGTGGTCCTGGCGCGTCGCGGACCGGGTCCGGGCCGCGCTCCGCGACGCCTGCGTCGGGCTCCCCGAGGACGCCGGGGGCCTGCTGCCGTCCCTCGTGGACGGCGACGGCTCGCGCCTGCCGGAGACCCTGCGGGCGGACCTGACCACGGCGGGCCTGACCCACCTGACGGCGGTGAGCGGCGCGAACCTCTCGATCATCGCGGAGAGCGCGCTGTGGGTTGCGGGTGCGATCGGGGCACCCCGCCGGCTGCGCGTCGTGCTCCTCCTGCTGACGCTGGCCGGGTTCGTCGTGCTGGCGCGCCCGTCGCCGAGCGTCCTGCGGGCGGCCGCGATGGGCGGTGTCGGCGTGACCGCGGCGGCGCTCTCGCGGCGCGGGCGGGCGGTGCCGGCGCTGGCGGCCGCCGCGGTCGCACTCCTGGGATTCGACCCGTATCTCGCCCGGAGCGCGGGTTTCGCGCTCTCCGTGGTCGCGACCGGCGGTCTGCTGCTGCTCGCGCCGGTCTGGGCCGAGGGTCTGGGTCGTTGGCTGCCGCGCCCGCTCGCGCTGGCCGTCGCGGCACCCGCCGCGGCCCAGGTCGCGTGCGGTCCGGTTCTCGTCCTGCTGCAGCCCGCCGTGAGCCTCGTCGCCGTGCCCGCGAACCTCCTCGCGGAGCCCGTCGTGGCGCCCGCCACCGTGCTGGGTGTCGTGGCCGCCGTCGTCGGCACGGTCGCGCTGCCCGCGGCGCATCTCGTGGCCGTCGTGGCGGCGCTGGGCACCGGCTGGATCGCCGGTGTCGCCCACCACGCGGCGAGCCTGCCGTTGGCGTCCGTGCCGTGGCCCGCCGGCGTCGGCGGCGCGGTCCTGCTCGCCGCGCTCGAGGCAGTGGTCGTCGTCCTCACGGTGCCGGCGCTGAGGGCGGCGCTGCCCTGGATGTCCGGGGCGCGGGTGAGGTCGGCGGCGGCACCGGGGCCGTCGCCCTCACGGCGGCGGTTCCTCCTCGGTGCGGCCGGTGCCGTCGCCGGTCTCGCGGGACTCGCCGCGGCCGGCGTCCGCCCGCCCCGGCTCCCGTCGGGAGGAGTTCCGGACGACTGGTCGGTCGCCATGGCGGACGTCGGGCAGGGGGACGCCACGCTGCTCCGCACAGGGACGGCGCACGCCGTGCTCGTCGACACCGGCCCGGACCCGGACCTCGTCGACGCGGCCCTGCGCCGCTTCGGCGTCCGGCACCTCGACCTCGTCGTGCTCACCCACTTCCACGCCGACCACGTCGGCGGGCTCGCCGGTGCACTCGCCGGGCGGACGGTCGGCGCGATCCTCGTCAGCCCGCTCGAGGAGCCTCCCGCCAACGCCGCGGAGGTGCGTCGCGTGGCGGCGGCCGCCGGGGTTCCCGTCGTCGCGGCCACCCCGGCGCGCGCCGGACTCGCGGGCCGCGACGGATGGCGGGTGGCCTGGCGCGTCCTCGCCCCGTTCGGCGCGGCGGTGCCGCTGACGGCTCCGGAGACGGACGACAGCGACGTCGTCAACGAGGCGAGCGTCGCCGTCGTCGCGGAACTCACCGGTCCCGTCGGCAGTGCACGCGCCGTTCTCCTCGGGGATCTGGAGAGTCAGGGTCAGCGCGCCCTCGCCGAGCGCCTCGCGGCGGGGCTCGACGGGCTCGGGGGACCCGTCGACGTCGTCAAGGTGGCGCACCACGGCTCGGCGAAGCAGCACGAGTCCCTGTACCGGGCGATCGACGCGCGGGTGGCGCTCATCGGTGTCGGCGCGGGCAACGACTACGGACACCCCGCGCCCTCGGCGCTCGCGCTGCTGCGGCGGGCCGGGCTGACAGTCCTCCGGACCGACAACTCGGGTGACCTCGCCGTGGCCGCCCGTCCGGACGGCGGTCTGCGGCTCGCCACGTCCCGCTCGTGACGCGCCCGGCGGGAAGGGCCCGGGCGGTGTCGGGAGGGCATGGCAGAGTGACGCCGTGGCCGGCAGCTCATCCCGTTCCGCGCGTGGCACGGCGCCCGCACGCGCCGTCGCCCCCGAGGACCTGCGCCCGGAGCCGGTCGTCCTCGTCGTGGGGCCGGAGGACCTGCTCGCCGAGCGGGCCGTCGCCGCCGTGCTCGCCGCCGCCCGGGACGCCGACCCCGGCGTCACGGTGGAGCAGATCGACGCCGCCGGGTACGAGGCGGGCCGGCTGGGCCTGCTCACCAGCCCGTCGCTGTTCGGCGGCGGGACGGTCGTGGTCGTCGACGCCGTCGCGGCCGCGAACGACGCCTTCGTCACCGACGCCGCCGCCTACGTCGCGGCGCCCGCCCCGGACGTCTGCCTCGTGCTCCGGCACTCCGGCGGCCAGCGCGCCAAGGGCCTGCTCGACCACGCACGGAAGGCGGGCGCCCCGGAGGCAGTGTGCGCATCGATCACCAGAGACGACGAGAAGCTGGACTTCGTCGCCGGCGAGTTCCGGCGCGCCGGGCGCCGCGCGTCACCGCACGCCATGCGCGCCCTGGTCGACGCGGTGGGCAGTGACCTGCGCGAGCTGGCCGCGGCGTGCCGCCAGCTCGCGGAGGACGCGGCCGGTCCCGACGACGGGCGGATCGAGGCCGACGTCGTCGAGCTCTGGTTCGGCGGGCGCGTGGAGGTCACGGGCTTCCGGGTCGCGGACGCCGCCGTCGCGGGGCGCGCCGAGCAGGCGCTGTCGCTGCTGCGGCACGCCATCGCCACCGGCGTCGACCCCGTGCCGCTCGTCGCCGCCGTCGCGGCCAAGGTCCGCGCGCTCGCCAAGGTGCAGACGGCGTCCCGGGGGCCGAGCGCCGCCGTCGCTGCGGAGCTCGGCATGGCGCCCTGGCAGGTGGACCGCGCCCGGCGCGAGCTCAACGGCTGGACCGACGAGGGGCTCGGGCACGCCATCCGCGCGCTCGCCGAGGCCGACACCGAGGTGAAGGGCGCCGGTCGCGACCCCGTCTTCGCGGTCGAGCGGGCGGTGCTCACGGTGGCGACGCGGCGCTCGGGCTGATCGGCGTCCGGCTGGTCGGGGACCGGCCGCAGAGTGATGGCCGACCCCCGGGGGCGGGGGGTCGGCCACCGTGGAGGGGGACCGGGTCAGCGATCCCCGAAGTCCTGCGTCCAGTAGATGCGGTAGGGGCTGCTCGCGAGCTTGTGGACGCCGATGCCGATGACCTTGAAGCCGCAGTTGAGGATGTTCGCGCGGTGCCCGGGGCTGTGCATCCAGGCGTCCATGACGGCGACGGGCGTGGGCTGGCCGGCGGCGATGTTCTCGCCCATGAGTCCGCCCTTGTAGCCGGCGGCGCGCATCCGGTCGAACGGGCTCCGGCCGTCCTGGCTGTTGTGGTCGAAGTACCCGTGGACGGCCATGTCCGTGCTGTGCGCTCGTGCCACGGCAACGAGGACGGCGTTCGACCGTAGCGTGCCGCAGCCCGCCGAGGCCCGCTCCTTGTTGACCAGAGCCAACACCTGCGCCTCGGCGCTCGTCAGTCCCGTCGTGGCCGGCGGAGCCGGCTTGGGCGTGGGCTTCGGAGCCGGCTTGGTAACGGGTTTGGTGGTCGTCCGCGGAGCCGGTCGCGGCGTCGTGCGCGTCGGTGCGGGGGGAACGCGGACGGTCCGGTGCGTCGTACGCCGCGTGCTCGCGCCGGAGCCGGCGGGGCGCGTGCTCGAGGGACGGCTGGAGGACGACGGCCTGCTCGAGGTACCCACCGGCTCCGCCGCGGGCGCTGCGGCGTCCCCGGCGGCGTCGGTCGACGACGTGGGAGCCGGAACCGTCGCGGCCGCGCCCTTCGACCCCCCGCCGCCGAAGCCGGCGATCCCGCAGCCGGCCAGCAGCGCGCCGCTCGCGACGGCGGTGATCAGGGCCCGGGCTGCCTTCGGCGTCCCGATGGACGTCATCCCGGTGCACTCCCGTCGGTCGTGGAACCCGCGGTCGCGGGCTGACGGGCACCGATTCTTCGCGGCCGTCCTCCCGCCGCGTCAACCGCGGCGAGCCCATTTGAGGCGGGTTTGACGGTGATTAGGGACTGGCGAAGCAGAGGGCTGCCCCAGGGAGTGCCGGGACGGCGACGGCGCCGACCCCCGGAAGGGGACCGGCGCCGTCGGGCGACCCGCAGCTCAGAGCTGGGCGGCCGCCTTGGCCATCGCGGACTTGCGGTTGGCCGCCTGGTTCTTGTGGATGACGCCCTTGCTGACGGCCTTGTCGAGCTTCCTCGACGCCGCCTGCAGGGCCACGTTCGCGGCGTCCTTGTCGCCCGAGGACGCGGCCTCGCGGAAGGAGCGCACGGCGGTCTTCAGCGAGGACTTGACCGCCTTGTTGCGCAAGCGGCGCTTCTCGTTGGTCGCGTTCCGCTTGATCTGGGACTTGATGTTGGCCACGCGTCGTCTCTCTGTGAAAGTGCCGGCGTCGAGCCGGACCGGTCGGTGAGGGCGCAGGCCCGCCCGGGACCTCCGGCGGTGGGGACGCCGGGTGGCGGGGGGACCGGATGCGCGCACGACCGAGCGCGCACCGCCGACAAGAGTACCAAAGAGCCAGGCGCGCCTCCGCCGCCCCCGTGATCAGGCAAGGGGGCATGCGCGGGCTCCGGAACGGGCGCTACCGGATCCAGCCGCGGCGGGCGCCGAGCCAGTCGAGGAAGGTCCGCGCGTACCGCCGCTGGTGCACCCGGATCGCCGGCGTCCCGCCCGGCCACAGAGGCAGCGGTGCGTTCCGGAGCATGTAGGCGGCGATGACGGCGAGGAACGCGTCGATCCGGTCGGGGTCGACGTCGTGGGTCAGCGGGCTGCGCGCCACGAGAGCGTCGACGTCCAGACCGTCCGCGCGGGCCGGCGGCAGCAGCCCGACCAGGTCCGCCCAGGCGGGGCCCTGGGTGAGCCAGTTCCAGTCGACGAGGGTG
>DASQJO010000124.1:0-3706 GCA_035630955.1 Kineosporiaceae bacterium | reverse complement strand
ACGATGCCGAGCACGGCGACCGCCCACCAGCTGCGCGCGAGCGCGCTGCCGACATCGTCCGGACGGGTGAGGACGGCGAACGGCAGGTAGGCGACCGCCGTCACGGCCATGGCGACGGCGGAGACGCCGAGCGAGGGCAGGCCGGAGAGCCGCTGGTCGGCCACGATCGGGCCGATCGCGTATCCGGCGGCCGCGAACAGGACGGCGACGACCGCCACCCAGCTGTCCGCGTGCAGGTCGACGCCGACGAGCACGCCGACGCCGAGCACACCGACGATGAGCCCGGTGAGGCGGCGGGCGTCGATCGGGTCCGCGAGCCCGACGAGCCGCCCGAACAGAACCCCCATGAGCGGCACGGCCGCCACCAGCAGCCCGGTCAGCGAGCTGGAGATCCGCTGCTCGGCGAACGTCAGCAGGAAGAACGGGCCGGCGACCTCGACGCCGGCGAAGACGAGCAGCCACCGCCACTGCGGCAGCAGCGGGCGGAGCATGCCCCGCGCGGCAGCGATCGGCAGCAGGAGCAGCGCGGCGAGCGCCGTCCGGCCGAACACGACGGCGGACGGCGACAGGTCCTCGACCGCGATCTTGATGAACAGGTACGGCACGCCCCAGATCACGGCCATGGACGCGAAGAGCAGGCGACCACGAGCGGTCACGCGGGCACCCCCGTGAGCGGGTCGACGGCGCGGCGGCTGCGGCCCGACGCGGTCTCGACGGCGAGCCCCTCCCGGGTCCAGTACTCGAAGCCGCCGATCATCTCCCGGACGTCGCGGTAGCCGGCGCGGGCCAGGGTGAGCGCGGCCTTCGTGCTGCCGTTGCAGCCCGGCCCCCAGCAGTACGTGACGATCCGCGGGCCGGCGTCCGGCGGCGGCAGCTCGGCGAGCCGTTCCGCGAGCTTCCCGGAAGGGATGTGCAGGGCACCCGGTACGTGACCGGCGTCCCAGGCGGCGCGGCTGCGGACGTCGAGGAGCAGGATGCTCTCACCCGAGGAGCGAGCGGCGGCGACGTCGGACGGATCGGTCTCGAAGCGGAGCTTGGCCTCGAAATGGGCGACGGCGTCGAAGGTCACGGGCACAGCCTGGTGGAGCGGCGGTCATCCCACCACTGGCAGGACTGCCGACCTTCGGGCAAGGACTGCCACACTGGGGGCCATGATTCGCCATGTCGCCGCCCTCGTCGACCGGCAGATCGGGGCGTTCGAGCTGGGCGTGCTCGCCGAGGTGTTCGGGCTCGACCGCACCGACGACGGGCTGCCCGGCTTCACCTTCCGCGTGTGCGCCGCGCGGCCGGGCCTGGTGCCCACGACGACCGGCTTCGCCGTGCACGTCGAGCACGGGCTCGACCGGGTGGCGGAGGCCGATCTGGTCGCCGTCCCGTCCTGGACCGACCGGCCGGTCGAGCCCCCGCCGGAGGTGGCGGAGGCGCTGCGGGCCGCGCTCGACCGCGGCGCCCGCCTGCTCGCGGTGTGCTCGGGCGCGTTCCTGCTGGCCGCGTCCGGCCTCCTCGACGGGCGGCGCGCGACGACGCACTGGCGCTACACGGCCACGTTGGCGAGCCGCTACCCGCAGATCCGGGTCGACCCCGACGTGCTCTACGTCGAGGACGGGCCTGTCGTCACGAGCGCGGGCACCGCCGCCGCGATCGACGCCTGCCTGCACCTCGTGCGCGCCGAGCACGGCTCCGCGGTGGCCAACGCGCTGGCACGGCGCATGGTGGTGGCTCCGCACCGCTCCGGGGGGCAGGCGCAGTTCGTCGAGGCCGCCGTGCCGGCGCCGGGGGACGACGACCTCGCCGCGCTCGTCGCCTGGGTGCAGGGGCACCTCGCGGAGCCGCTGACCGTCGACGACCTCGCCGCGCGGGCCCTCATGTCGCCGCGGACGTTCGCCCGCCGGTTCCGCGCCGCGACCGGCACGACCCCGCACCAGTGGTTGCTCGACCAGCGGCTGCTGCTCGCCGAGCAGCTCCTGGAGCAGACCGACCTGCCCGTCGACGAGATCGCGCGGCGGTGCGGCCTCGGGAGCTCCGACACCCTGCGCCACCACTTCGCCCGGCGCCGGCGGGTCAGCCCGGCCGGCTACCGGCGCTCCTTCCGCGCCGGCGTCGCCGGCGCCTGATCCAGCCGTCATGGACGGGCGTCTGCGGCACCTCCGGCGGCCGGGGCCAGCGCCCCGACCGGGCCGCCGACGGCCGCGACCGGCGCCCGCAGCGGGACGCCGGAGCCGTCGCGCCGCGAGTCCGGCGCGGGCAGGGGCACCGCGACCCCGTTGGCGCCGGCCGCGAGCGCCGGCGCGGGCCCGGCCCAGGCCAGGAGCAGGGTGTCCTCGCCCTTGAGGAACCGGTGGCAGCGGACGCCGCCGGTGGCCCGGCCCTTCGCGGGGTACTCGGCGTACGGCGTCACCTTGGCGGTCCCGGTCTGCGTGCCCGGCAGGGCGCCTGTGGTGCCGGCGACGGTGACGACGACGCTCGCCCACTCGCCGTCGGGCAGCGTGAGGTCGACGACACCGAACGACACGGCGCGTGCTCCGGGGGCGAGGTTCACGCCGGCCATGCCGCCGGCGGCACGCCCCTGCGGGCGGACCTTGTCCGCCCCGAAGCGCAGCAGTTGCGCGTCGCTGGTCACGAAGACGAGGTCGCACTGCTCGTGCGGCAGCTCGACCGCGCCGACCACGCTGTCGCCGTCCCGCAGGGCGATCACGTCCCAGTCGGCCTTGCCCAGCGGGTAGTCCGGGGTCACGCGCTTGACCACGCCCTGCGCCGTGCCGACGGCGAGCCCGGCGCCTCCGGTGCGCAGCGAGGCGAGCGTCAGGACGTGCTCGTCCTTGCCGAGCGCGAGGAACTCCGCCAGCGGCGCCCCCCCGGAGAGCGACGGCGCGGTCGACGTCGGCGGCAGCGCAGGCATGTCGAGCACCGGCAGCCGGACCATCCGCCCGGTGCTCGTCACCGCTGCGACCTCCCCGCGCGCGGTCGCCGGCACGCAGGCGACGACGACGTCGTGCGCGGAGCGGTGTGCCGGGTCGGACGGGGGGAGCGGCGCCGCGGACGACGTCCGCGCCAGCAGGCCGGTGGACGACAGCAGCACGAAGCACGGGTCGTCGGCGACCTCGAGCGGCGCGGCGGCGCTCTTCACCGTGGTCGTGCCCGCGGATTCGAGCAGCACCGTGCGCCGCGGCGTCCCGAACGCCTTCGCGACCTCGGCGAGCTCGTCGGAGACCGCGCCGCGCAGCAGGGCCTCGCTCTCCAGCAGGGCGGTGAGCCCGGCGATCGTCTCCTCGAGCTGCGCCTTCTCCTTGTCGAGCTCGAGCTTGCTGTACTTCGTGAGGCGCCGCAGCGGCATCTCGAGGATGTAGTCCGCCTGCACCTGCGTGAGGTCGAAGACGCCCATGAGGCGCTCGCGCGCCTGCGCGGTGTCGTCGCTGGTGCGGATCACCGCGATCACCTCGTCGATGTCGAGGATCGCGATCAGCAGGCCCTCGACCAGGTGCAGCCGGTCGGAGGCCTTCGTCCGCCGGAACGTCGACCGGCGCCGAACGACGTCGATGCGGTGGTCGACGTAGACCCGCAGCAGGTCCCTGAGGCCGAGCGTGCGGGGCTGGCCGTCCACGAGGCAGACGTTGTTGATGCCGAACGACTCCTCCATCGGCGTCAGCCGGTAGAGCTGGTCGAGGACGGCGTCCGGGTTGAAGCCGTTCTTGACCTCGATGACCAG
>DASQJO010000123.1:0-3216 GCA_035630955.1 Kineosporiaceae bacterium | reverse complement strand
ACCAGGTGCTGACCCAGCGCGTGTCGGTGCCGCTGTCCCGCCGGCTCGCCGTCGCCGTGCCCGCCGCCCGGCACGCCCGGGCGGTCCGCCGCGACCAGGAGCGCTGGGTCCGCGTCGCCTGACTCGGCCGTGTCTGCGGGTGACGCGGAACGTCAGAAGGCCAGGGCCTGGGCCCGGCGGCGGACCTCGGTCTTGCGTCCGGCGCGCAGCGCCTCGACCGGGGTGCCCGGCAGGCTGTCGTCCGGCGTGAACAGCCAGCGGATCGCCGACGCGTCGTCGTAGCCGGAGTCGCGCAGCACCGTGAGCGTGCCGCGCAGCTCCGGCAGCGCGACGCCGTCCGCGAGGAAGGCCGCCGGGACGGAGAGCACGTTCCGCTCGCCGCGACGAACCCCGGCCAGGCAGCCGTCCTGCAGGAGCCGGCGCACCTTGCCGACGTCGAGGCCGAGCCGCTCGGCCACGTCGGGGACGGTCAGCCACTCGGGAACGAGCGACTCGAGTGTGTCGAGTGTGTCGAGGTCGTCCACGCGCACAAGCGTGCCATTCCCACGTGGCGGCGCGGCACGGCGTGCACCTCCCCCACCCTCGAGTCCCTCTGGTTTACCTTCTCCTCAGTAGTCACACGAACACCATCAGTAACAGAGGAGACGACATGACGCTGCTTCCGCGCCGCCGGACCCGCGACGGTCGGGGCAGGACCCTCCGGCTCGTCTCCGTCGCCGCGCTGCCGCTGGCCGCGCCCGTCGTCGTCGCGCCCGTCGCGGAGGCGGTGCCGAGCACGCTGTCGTACGTCGTCCAGGCCGGCGACACGCTCAGCGGGATCGCCCTGCGCTTCGGCACGGACGTCCCCACGCTGGTCCGGCTCAACAAGCTCACGGACCCCGACGTCCTGCTCGCCGGCACCACGCTCGTCGTCCCCGCCCCGGTGCTGCGCGCGCCGGCGCCGTCGCCTCGCACCGTGCTCTACACCGTCAAGCCGGGCGACACCGTGTGGGACATCGCCGCCCGCACCGGCACGACCGTCGCCGCCTTGCTCGCGGCCAACCACCTCGACGCCGACGCACGGATCCGCCCCGGCCAGGTGCTCGCCCTGCCGCCCGGCGCGCACCTGCCGAGCAGGCCGCCGGCGCCGAACCCGAAGCCCGTGGCTCCGCCCGTCGTCCACGTCGTCCAGCCGGGCGAGACGGTGAGCGGGATCGCCGCCCGCTACCGGATCAGCGCCGCCGCGATCATCAGCGCCAACCGGCTCGGCAAGGACGCCCTCATCCACCCCGGGCAGAAGCTCGTGCTGCCCGGCGTCCGGCCCCGCCCGACGACCGCGCCCCGGCCGCCGGTCACGCACGCATACGTCGTGCAGCGCGGCGACACGCTGTCCGGCATCGCGCTCGCGGCGGGTGTGCCGCTGACCACGGTCACGGCGCTCAACCACCTCAGCGCCTCCGACGTCATCTTCCCCGGTCAGCGGCTGCTCCTGCCCGGTCCCGCGCCGGCCCCGGCGGCCGCACGGCTCGCGGCGTTCTCGCTGCCGGCGTCCGGCGGCACCGCCGTCCGCAGTGCCGCGGCGGCCAACCGCGCCGTGCTGGCGACCCGGGCCGCGCCGTCCTCGGGCGAGATCACGGCGCTGGTCCGCTCGAGCGCCACGCGCTACGGCGTCGACCCGGCGCTCGCGCTGGCCGTGGCGGCCGTGGAGTCGGGCTTCGACCAGCGCCGGGTCTCCTCCGCGAACGCCATCGGCGTCATGCAGGTCGTGCCGTCGTCGGGGCGGTGGGCGTCCTCGCTCGTCGGCCGTTCGCTCGACCTCTTCGACGCCTCGGACAACGTCGTCGCCGGGGTCGCCATCCTCGCGGCGCTGCGGGCGGCCGAGCCCGAGGAGACCGCCGTCGCGGCCTACTACCAGGGGCTGAGCTCGGTGCGCGAGCGCGGGCTCTACGACGACACCCGCCGTTATGTCGCGAACGTGCTGACCTTGCGCGAGCGCTTCCGCTCGTAGACTCCCAGCCGTGGCTGCCGGGCACGACCCCCTCGTCGGTCGGGTCGTCGACGGTCGCTACGCCGTCACCGCCCGCATCGCCCGGGGCGGCATGGCCACCGTCTACCTCGCCCTGGACCGCCGGCTCGACCGGGAGGTCGCGCTCAAGGTCATGCACAGCCACCTCGCCGACGACCAGCAGTTCACCGCACGGTTCATCCGCGAGGCGCGGTCGGCGGCGCGACTGTCGCACCCCGGCGTCGTCGCCGTCTTCGACCAGGGCGAGGACGACGGCCTGCTCTACCTGGCGATGGAGTACCTGCAGGGCCGGACGCTGCGCCAGGTGCTCGGCGAGCTCGGCGTGCTCACCCCGGGTGAGGCGCTCGACGTCGTCGAGCCCGCGCTCGAGGCGCTGGCCGCCGCGCACGCCGCCGGCATCGTGCACCGCGACGTCAAGCCCGAGAACGTCATCCTCACCGACGACGGCCGGGTCAAGGTCGCCGACTTCGGCCTCGCCCGGGCGGCGAGCGCGCTGACGTCGACGTCCGGCGTCCTCATGGGCACCGCGGCTTACATGGCGCCGGAGCTCATCGCGGACGGCGTCACCGACGCGCGCGGCGACGTCTACGCCGTCGGTGTCATGATCTTCGAGATGATCACCGGGCGGCAGCCGTTCTCCGGCGACGTCCCGCTGCGCGTGGCGTACCGGCACGTGCACGAGGACGTGCCGGCCCCGTCGTCCGTGATCCCCCGGCTGCCGGAACCGCTGGACGTGCTCGTCGGCACCGCGACCTCGCGCGACCCCGACCGCCGCCCCGCCGACGCGGCCGCCCTGCTCGCGCTCGAGCGCGGCGCGCGCTCGCGGGTGCCGGCGGCGGCGCTCGCGTCCCGGCCGCCGCTGCCACGACCGCCGGGCGGGGCCGGCTACCCGGCGGCGGCGCTCACGCACACGCAGATGCTGGCGACCGAGGAGCCCACGCAGGCCTTCCCCCCACCCCCGCCGCGCCGCGCCTCGCGGCTCGCGCCTGCCGATCGGGCCGGGCACGACGGGGACGTCGACCCGCTCGCGCCCGAGATCGACGAACTGGCGGCCTGGAGCCGGCGGCGCCGCCGTCGTGGGGTGGCCGCCCTGCTGGCGGTCGTCGGCGGGGCCGCCGCCCTCGCGGCCTGGGCCTGGTCGGCGGCGTCCGGCGGCTCCTTCATTGCCTGACGGCGCCCTCCGGCGGTCCCGTTCGCGGGTCGGGCACCGC
>DASQJO010000122.1:0-5543 GCA_035630955.1 Kineosporiaceae bacterium | reverse complement strand
AGCGTCCGCACGAGCACCTGCCCGGTGGACGGGTGGCTGGCCGTCTCCGCCGGCGCACGTGCCGCGGACGAGGCCGGGCCCTGCCGCACGCCGGCCTTCGTCACCGCTCCGTCGGACGGCGGTCCCGCCTTCGTCGCCCGCTGGGACGTCTACCGCCGGCTGGCGAGCGCCTCGGACAGCGACCCACGCCTCGGCCTGCTCGGCGACACCCTCACCACGGCCGCCATCCCCAGCGCCGCCGTCGGACCGGGCGCCGGCATCGCGCTGGCGGACGCCGCCGGCAGGGTGCCTCACGCATGGCCCGGGCTGGCCCCACGCCCGGACGGCTCCGTCGACCCCTCCGCGGACCCCGCCCAGCTCGGGCGGCAGGTGCGGCAGGCGCTCGCCGCGCGGCCGGGCCTGCTCGCCGTCGACCTCGGCGCCGTCCGCGCCTCATCCGACGTGCAGCAGCAGCTGCGCGCGGTGGACGCGCGCGTGGGCGCCGTGCTCGCCGCGCTGCCCGACGGGGCGACCGCCGTCGTCGCCTCGCTCGCCGACGCCGGCGCGCAGGCACGCCTGCAGCTCGTGGCCGCCCGCGGAGCCGGTCCGGACGGGCGCTTCGCCGGTCTGCTGCGCAGCGGCTCGACCCGGCAGGAGGGGCTCGTCCAGTCCACCGACGTCCTGCCGACCCTGACCGCCGCCCTCGGGCTGCCGACGCCGCCGGGCGCGATCGGATCGCCCCTGACGTCCGTGGACGGCTCGACGAAGGCCGCCGAGCGGGAGCGGCGGCTCGCCGACCTCGCGACCCCGGCCGAGCTCCTCGATCCGATCGTCGCCCCGTTCTTCGCCGTCGTCCTCGTCGTCCAGTTCCTCCTCTACGTCGGCGCCCTCGTGCTGCGCGCCCGGCGACGGCGGGAGGGCCGCCCGACGGACCGGCTCGACTCCGTCGCCTCCTCGGCCGCGATCGGTTTCGCGCTCGTGCCCGCGGGATCGTTCCTCGCCAACCTCTGGCCGTGGTGGCGGGCAGGTCTTCCCGCGCTCACGCTGACCGCAGCCACCCTCGTGGTGGCCGCCGCGCTTGCTGCGATCGCCCTGCTCGGCCCCTGGCGCCGATGGATCCCCGGCCCGGCGGGGGTCGCCGGCGGACTCACGGCACTCGTGCTCACGGCCGACGTCGCCACCGGCTCGCACCTCTCCCTGACCGCGCTGATCGGCGGCCAGCCGCTGATCGGCGGCCGCTACTACGGCTTCTCCAACCCCGGCTTCGCCCTCTTCGCCACCGGCGTGCTGTTGGCCGCGGTCGCCCTCGCGGACCCGCTCCTGCTCACCGGTCGACGCCGCGCCGCCGCCGTCGCCGTCGGGCTGCTCGGCCTGGTCGCGACGGCCGTCGACGTGCTCCCCGGCCTCGGCAGCGACTTCGGCGGTCCGCCCGCGCTCGTGCCGGCGTTCGCCTACCTCACGCTCCGCGTCGCCGGCGTCCGTATCACGTGGCGCCGGGCGGTCGCCGTCCTCGTCGCGACGGGAGCCGTGCTCGCCGTCGTCGCCGTCGGGGACTGGCTGCGCCCGCCCGAGAGCCGCACCCACCTGGGCCGCTTCGTGCAGACCGTGCTGGACGGCGGGGGCTGGGACGTCGTCTCACGGAAGGCGGGGCAGAACCTCGTCATCGTCACGAGCGCACCGATCCAGCTCCTGCTGCCGTTCATCGCGATCGCCGTCGGCGTCGTGCTCGCGCGGCCCCGCCGATGGGGGCTGGAGCCGCTCGCGGTGGCCTACGAGCGCTCCCCCGCGCTGCGCCCCGCGCTGGCGGCGCTCGCGGTGCTGCTGGTGCTCGGGTTCGCCGCCAACGACTCCGGCGCCGCGATCCCGCCGGTCGCCGGCATGCTGGCGCTGCCGCTACTGCTCGCGATCACGCTGCGGGCCGACCGCGGCGAGGTCCCTGCGCCCGGCGCGGACGCACCGGAGCACGACAGCGACGACGACGGCCGCCAGCAGCACCGGAGCTCCGTAGCGACGTAGTCCGAGCGTGACGGTCTCGACGCCCGGCGAGAGACCGGTGACGAGACCGGGGACGTAGGCGACCGTGAGCACCGTCAGCTGCGCGAGCAGCGCCCGGTCGAGGAACGTCGCCGGCACGAGGGCGAGCGGCGCCCACGCGATGGCCACGTACCAGGGCAGCGCGTAGGGCGCGGTCAGCACCCAGCCGGCGCCGAGCGCCACCGTCACCAGCGGGGCCGTCAGACCCGCTGCGGACGCCGGCAGCAGCAGGCGGCGCAGCACGAGGACGCCGAGGGCGAGCCCGAGGATCAGAGCGATCGCCGTCACCACGGGGCGCAGCGCGCCGCCCGCGAGGAGGTCGGCGAGGTTCACGAGCGCACGCCAGGGCGAGGCGATCGACGTGAAGCCGCTCGCCGTGCGCAGTTGGTCGAAGACATGGGGGCCGGCGGCGAGGTGCGCCGGGACGAGGACGGTCAGAGCGCCCACCAGCCCGAGCAGCACGGCCCGGACCGCCACCGGTCGCGGCACCCGGCGCAGGCCCTCCAGCAGGCCGACCGCGGTCAGGGCGTAGGGCAGCTTCGTCCCGGTGGCCGCGCCGAGCAGCAGCCCGGCGAGCAGCGGCCGCCGCACGCCGGCGACGAGGGCGGCGAGGGCGAGGGCGGCGGCGAGCACGTCGACGTGGGCGCCGAGGACGAGCTGCCAGAGCAGCAGCGGGTTCAGGGTCCACAGGACCGCGGCGCGAGCGCGGGTGCCGGGGTCGCCGCGCGCCGTGCGGTCGAGCAGGTACGCGACGGCCAGGAAGGCGGCGCCGACCACGAGCTGCCACAGCCAGACGGCGAGGCGCAGGGAGGGCCCGGCGAGCCAGGCCGCCGCCGTCATGGCGCCGGTGGCCACGGGGCCGTAGACGCTCGGGGTGTCCTGCCAGGGCGGCCGGACGCCGCTCACGACGGGGTCGGTCCCGCCCCGCCACGCGCTCGGCGGCACGGCATACGGATCCCCGCCCTCGGCGGCGATGCGCCCATAGGCGGCGTACGAGAGGTGGTCGGCCGAGCCGAGCGGGGGGACGACGACGAGCAGCCCCACCACGACCAGCGCGGCCGCCGCCACGCGCCGCGGGTCGGGCCGGACGCCGGCGGCGACGGCCCGCAGTCCGAGCGCCACCGCGGCCGCCCCGAGGGCCGCCGCCACCCAGAGCAGGGCGGTGACCAGCGCCGACGACGGATGCAGGTCGAGGTTCCACGGCGGGGTGACGGTCCGCGCTCCGACGGGCGGCACCGCCGCGGACGGCCCGAGCACCGCTGTCAGCACGAGCAGGGCGACGGACGCCCCGCCGGCCGCGACGGCTCCGCGCAGTCCCGCGGGTCGCGCGGGCGCGTCGACGGCGGTGTCCTGGGTCACGGGTGCCCGCGCGGCGCTCCGATGGACGGCAGCCGGCGCAGGACGCGCAGCGGGGCGGCGCGCCGGACGCGCCGTGCCGCGAGGCCGCGCGCGACGTCCCGGTACTGCCGGGCGCGGTGGAGCTGGCCCCGCCAGTCCGCCCCCGTGACGCGATGGTGCAGCTCGCACGGCACCTCGACGACCCGGTACCCGGCGGTGAGCGCGTCGATCGTCAGCGCCGTCTCGACGCCCCAGCCGTGCGCGAGCGGCCGCGCCGCCTCGAACGCCTCGCGGGTGAGGCACCGCATGCCGGAGAGCGGCTGCGTCGGCGTCCAGCCGGTCGCGTCGACGATGCCGCGACTGGCGAGCCGGACGACGAAACCGTGACCGCCGCCGGGCCGCTCCTGCGGGGGCAGGATCGCGATCGTCATGTCGGCGGTCCCGTCGGCGACGGGCCCGACGAGAACGTCGAGGTTGCCGGCGCTGGCCCGCAGATCGGCGTCGGCGAACAGGAGCAGCCAGGTCGGCGCGGGGCTGCCCGTGACCTGCGCCTCGAGGACGGCGAGCCGGGCGGCGCCGGTCTCGAGCGCGGCGGCCTTCCCGCGGGAGCGGACGTGCCGGACGACGTCCGCGCCGGCCCCGCGCGCGAGGTCGCCCGTGCCGTCGATCGAGCCGTCGTCCACGACCACGACGGCCGCCACACCGGGGATCGCCCGCAGCGCCGCGACGGTCGCGGCGATGCCGCCGGCCTCGTCCCGTGCGGGGACGACGACGCCGACCTGCCTGCCGCTCACGGCCGGCTCAGCGGAGGGTGAGCTGGCGGCTGACGACACCGGCACGGGCCCGGCGCTCGTCGACGGTCAGGGGTGCGGTCTCGGCGAGGGCGTCGGCCAGCAGGCCCGCCCAGGCGGCGGCCGGCTGCTCGAGGTCGTCGGCGTCCGTGCCGGGCGCGAGGTCCCAGACGGGGACGAGGAGCCCGTCGGCCCGGAAGGCACCGACGTAGCGGGACCCGTCGATGATCGAGGAGCGTTCCGCTGCGTGCAGGCGGGCCAGCGCGTCGAGCAGGCGGTCCTCCGGCTGCGTCAGCACCCAGCGCAGGTGACGGCGGGGCCCGATCTCGCACCAGTAGGCGGCGTCCACCGTGGCCAGGCGCCGGGTCGGTACGACGGCGGCGTTCGCCCGCTCCATGGACTCGCGGACCTCGGCGGTGACGTCGTCCACGCCGGCCAGCCAGAAGTCGAAGCCGGTGTGCACGGAGACCTCGAACGGCGCGTCGACGTCGAGGACGTCCTGCAGGCGGGGCCCGGCGCCGGGCAGGTCGCCCGGGGCGACAGGCGTGCCGGGGTCGGCGTCCAGGGCCGCGAGCAGGGCGGCCGCGGCGTCCCGGCTCGCGTCCCCGGACCCGCCCTGGGTCTGCAGCCCGAGCAGGATCGAGCCGTCGGCGCGGTGCATCGCCGGCCACGCCATCGGCAGGACGGTGGCGACGGTGACGTCGCGGGAGCCGTGGGCGGCTGTGGTGCGGACGACGGCCGTGGCGGCGGGCACGATCTCGCGCATCGCGACCCAGTCGGCCTCACCCGGTAGCCCCTCGAAGGGGCGGGTCACGAGCCGGACCGCCTCGGCCCGCTGCGCCCGGCCGTGGCACGCCTTGTACCGGCGTCCGGACCCGCACGGGCACGGCTCGCGACCGCCGACCACGGGGATGTCCGCGGGCGGCTCGGCCAGCGCGACGCCTCCGGCGGAACGGGACTTCTTGCCCACGGCGGGGTTCCTCCTCGGGTCCGGCGAGCAGCGCGGACGTGCCTGGCGGCGCCCGCGTGCTCGGACGACCCTATCGAGGACCGCGATCGGGCGCGGTCAGGAGCGGACCAGGCGGAGCCCGACGGGACGCTCGTGCACCGGGAGGACCGCCCAGACCGTGCGCAGGCTGCCCGCGTGGTCGGTGACGCCCCAGGTGCTCGCGAGCCGCTCCACGATGTGGAGGCCCCGGCCCGAGTCGGCCATCGGCGAGGAGTCGCGGGGCTCGATCCGCTTGACGGAGCCGCCGTCGGTGACCCGGATGGTCAGCTCGTCGTCGGAGACCCGCCAGCCGACGAGCAGCACGCCGCCGGCGATCGGGCGGGCGTGACGCACGGCGTTGCCCATGAGCTCGGAGACGACGACCTCGACGTCGTCGAGCAGGGGCTCGGGGA
>DASQJO010000121.1:0-4320 GCA_035630955.1 Kineosporiaceae bacterium | reverse complement strand
TCGCCGGCGTCGGCGTCAGCGCCGCCGCCGCGAGTGCGGCGGCATCCGCGGCACCTCGGAAGCGCACGGACAGGGTTCGGGTCAGCCCCAGGTCGACGACCAGAGCGAGCAGGGGGATGACGACCGTGGCCACCACGACGGCCACGAGCACGGCGACAGCACCGTCGTCCGGCTTGGCCCGCCGGCGCGGGTTCAGCACCACGACCAATCGGCTCCCACGACGGACGGGTCCTGCGCCACGGGGTTCAGCAGCAGCGACGGCGGGCCGCCCGGCTGGATGGGCATGTCGACCTTCGACCTGATCACGCCTCCCCCGGGCAGCGGGACGAAGGGAAGCACGGCAGGGTGCTGGGTGACCGCGCAGACCCGCAACCGGTTGCCGGATGCCCACTGCGTGGTCGGCAGCCCGTCGGCACCGACGATCTTGGCCTTGGCGACGAGTTGGCCTCCGCCGATGGTGTCGACCGAGTTCGACAACTTGCAGACGACCTTTCCGAGGTCGTTGCTCGCGATGAGATCCAGTCCGGGCAGGCAGCTCGCGTCTCCGGACCAGTTGGCCGAGACGCTGCCGACGGAGAGGGTCGCGTCACGGGCCGCGTCGGCCACGCCCTGCTGAACGGTCAGGGCGTCCGCGAAGTACAGCCCGTAGTCGATGGCCCCGAAGAGCAACGTGAACAGCAGCGGCGAGACGAGCGCGAACTCGACGGCGGAGGCTCCCCGATCCTCACGGCGACCCCCCGTTCGGGTCGCCCGCCGTACCGTCCGCCGGACGCCCCGCAGGAACGGCAAGGACTTGGTCATGGACAAAAGCTCCACTCTGAGTGATCGCTCGGAGACTACCCGTCTCATCTCGGGCATGCGGAGGATTCCGAGCGATTGACTCGGGATCGAACGCGTGTTCGAATGGCCGTCATGCGGTGGGAGGGGCAGGCGGTGGCCGCGGACGACGAGTCCGCGCTGCCGGGCCTGGAACGGATCTCCGGGCTGCTACGAACCGTGACCGCGCACGAGTTCCCCGGTGTGAGGTTCCACGAGGTCGCGGCCCGGTCGGCGCTCAACGCCGTTCCGGCCGCGTCGCGCGTGCCGTTCCGCTGGACGATCAACCCCTACCGCGGTTGCACGCATGCCTGCGTCTACTGCTTCGCCCGCGGCACCCACGCCTGGCTCGAGCTCGACACCGGCACGGGCTTCGACCGGGAGATCGTCGTCAAGGTCAACGTCGTCGAGGTGCTCCGCGCCGAGCTCGCCCGCGCGAGCTGGACGCGTGAGCACGTCGCGCTCGGCACCAACACGGATCCCTACCAGCGGGCCGAAGGGCGCTACAAGCTCATGCCCGGGGTGATCGCGGCGCTCGGCGCGTCCGGCACGCCGTTCTCCGTCCTCACCAAGGGGACGCTCCTGCGCCGCGACCTGCCCGCGATCGCCTCCGCGGCCCGCGACGTGCCCGTCGGGCTCGCCGTCTCCGTCGGGGTGCAGGACGAGCGCCTGCAGCCGCTGCTCGAGCCGGGGACGCCGGGGCCGCGGGCGCGGCTCGACCTCGTCCGCGCGATCAGGTCCGCAGGTCTGCCGTGCGGCGTTCTGATGGCACCGGTGCTGCCCTGGCTGACCGACGGCGAGACCCAGCTCGAGCAGTCGGTGGCGCGCATCGCCGCGGCCGGCGCCACGGGCTTGTCCGTGATCCCGCTGCACCTGCGTCCCGGTGCGCGGGAGTGGTTCATGGCGTGGCTGGCGCGGGAGAGGCCGGAACTCGTCGGCCGCTACCGCCGCCTCTACCGGCGCGGCGCCTACGTGCCGGCGGAGTACCGGGACTGGCTGAACGCGCGGGTGCGACCGCTCCTGGAGCAGCACGGGCTCGGCGGGTCCTCGGGACGCGACGCTCCTCCCGACGGTGCCGATCCCGCCGAGCCCCGTGTCAAGCGCCGTGTCGAGCCCCGTGCCGCCGGCGGTGTCGGCGACCGCGAGGTCGGCGTCCCGGGCGACCCGGACTCCGGCTACCCCGAGGGCAGCCTGCCGCGCCGGTTCCGTCCTCGCCGAGCCGTTCCGGCCGAGGTGGAGGAGGCCGGGGTGGCCGAGCAGCCGCGGCTGCTCTGACCCCTCACGCGCGGACGACGACCTCGATGTAGTCGCCGGGCTGGTCGATGACGAGACGGGGACGCTCGCCGACGGACGCCGCCAGCCACACCGACAGCGACGACCCGGGGATGGTGGTCTCCTCGCTCTGGCACTCGGCGCCCTGGTGGTGCACGCACCACGGCGTGTGCAGGGCGACGTCGCCCGCCTGATGCGGCAGGGAGACGGTTGCGCTCACTCGGAACTCTCCTCGACGGGCAGGGTGCAGGGGACGCTCGGCCGGGTCAGCCCCCGGCGGCCCGGACGGGCGCGAACGCCAGGCCTACCACGGATCGATGTCGACGGCGGAACGCAACGCCGCCGCGACCGCGAGAACGTCCGACGTGACGCAGGGTCGAACGGTGGTGGCAGACTGTGTCAGTCGCAGGAGCAGCTGACCGTGGTCCGGAGCCGGGTGTCATCGCGCTGCTCGGTCCAGTCGCAGTCGGCTCCGCAGGCCGGGCACGGCGCCGTGAAGACCACGGCGTCGGGTTGGGCGATGCGGGTGCGGCCGCCGGGCAGCCCGTAGGGGCGCGCCTCCGGGCGCGGGGCCGGCAGGGTGGGACGCTCGGGCGCCTCCCCGCGGGAGGCGGCGTCGGCGCCGGGCGGCGTCTGCTGCGC
This sequence comes from Kineosporiaceae bacterium, assembly GCA_035630955.1. Taxonomy (GTDB): domain Bacteria; phylum Actinomycetota; class Actinomycetes; order Actinomycetales; family Kineosporiaceae; genus DATKNA01. The sequence goes on along the minus strand of DASQJO010000121.1, from coordinate 1,590 downwards.
GGGGACCAGCGGCGACGGCGTCATCGGCATCGGCCGGGACGGTGTGGGTCGCGAGGGTGGCAGCGCCTGCACGGGGAACCTCCTCCTGGCCCACGGGAGGAGCCGGACGTCCTCATCATGAGTCATCCGACGTTCCGAGGCGATGCCAAACGCCACATGTCCGCCGTCCACCTCATGCTCGCGTCGGTCGCCCGCCCGGGAGCCCGTCCAGGGCGGCGTGCACGGGTGCGACGCGTAGGATCGACGGGCCGTCCGCCGGGCGGGGCCCACGCCCTCCCGTGCGCCGGGACACGCGCGATCGAGGAGAGGACCACCGTGCTGCGCACCGACGAGGCAGGCAGCCTCCGCGCCGGGGACGCCGGCCGCACCGTCACCCTGGCTGGCTGGGTCGCCCGCCGTCGTGACCACGGCGGAGTCGCCTTCCTGGACCTGCGGGACCGCTCCGGGATCGCGCAGGTCGTCGTCCGCGACGAGGCCGTCGCCCACGGTCTGCGGAACGAGTACGTCCTGCGGGTGACCGGCGAGGTCCGGCGGCGCCCGGAGGGCAACGAGAACCCCGCGCTGCCGACCGGCGAGGTCGAGGTCGTCGCCTCGGACGTCGTCGTCCTCAACGAGGCCGCGCCGCTGCCGTTCCAGATCGACGAGCACGTCGAGGTCGGCGAGGAGACCCGGCTCAAGTACCGCTACCTGGACCTGCGCCGCCCCGCCCCGGCCCGTGACATCAGGCTGCGCAGCGAGGTCAACCGCGCGGCCCGCGAGGTGCTCTTCGAGCGCGGCTTCCTCGAGATCGAGACGCCGACGCTGACCCGCTCCACGCCGGAGGGCGCCCGCGACTTCGTCGTTCCCGCGCGGCTCTCGCCCGGGTCCTGGTACGCGCTGCCCCAGAGCCCGCAGCTGTTCAAGCAGCTGCTCATGGTCGCGGGCATGGAGAAGTACTTCCAGATCGCGCGCTGCTACCGCGACGAGGACTTCCGCGCGGACCGGCAGCCGGAGTTCACCCAGCTCGACCTCGAGATGAGCTTCGTCGACCAGGACGACGTCATCGAGGTCGCCGAGACGGTGCTCGTCGCGCTGTGGCGGCTCATCGGGCACGAGATCACGACGCCGATCCCGCGGATGCCGTACGCCGAGGCGATGGCGCGGTTCGGCAGCGACAAGCCGGACCTGCGGTTCGGCGTCGAGCTCGTCGACTGCACCCGGTTCTTCTCCGGGACGCCGTTCCGGGTGTTCCAGGCGCCGTACGTCGGCGCCGTCGTGATGCCCGGTGGGGCCTCGCAGGGCCGCCGGCAGCTCGACGCCTGGCAGGACTGGGCCAAGCAGCGCGGCGCCCGCGGCCTGGCGTACGTCCTGGTGGGCGAGGACGGCGAGCTCTCGGGTCCGGTCGCCAAGAACATCTCGGACGCCGAGCGCGAGGGCCTCGCCGCCCACGTCGGCGCCGCCCCCGGTGACGCCGTGTTCTTCGCGGCCGGCGAGGCGTCGTCGGCCCGCGCGCTGCTCGGCGCCGCCCGGCTCGAGATCGGACGCCGGTGCGGCCTCATCGACGAGAGCGCCTGGAGCTTCCTCTGGGTGGTCGACGCTCCGCTCTTCGAG
>DASQJO010000120.1:0-4106 GCA_035630955.1 Kineosporiaceae bacterium | reverse complement strand
CCGTGCTGGGCGAGCTCGACCGCCCGTTGCGCGAGTTCCTCGCCGGCTCCTGCGTGCTCCCCGTCCTCGACGCCGGCACCTGCGACACGGTGCTCGAGCGGACCGACAGCGCCGCGATGCTCGCGGAGCTCGAGCGCCGTGGCGTCGTCGCGCCCGAGGGCGGCGCCGCCGAGCGTCCGCGCTACCGCGTCCCCATGGTCGTGCACGAGGCGCTCTGCGGAGAACTCGAGCAGAGGGTGGGCAAAGCCCAGGCGCGGCGGGCCTACGGGAGGGCCGGCGACGTCCTGGAGCGGGCCGGCGAGTGGTGGCCCGCGCTCTGGTCGTTCTCCCGGGCCGGGGACGCCGAGGCCGTCGCCCGCCTGAGCGGCGCACGGCCCGCCGTCGACGGCGGGAGCGCGGGCCGGGCGGACGCCGCCGCCGGCCCCATGCTCACGGTGCGCCTGCTGGGGACCTTCGAGGTGGAGGGCGACGGCGCCCAGGTCGACCTGTCGCCGCTGCGCCCGCGGGTCCGCTCGGTCCTGCAGTACCTCGCTCTGCACGCCGACGCGTACGTGCACCGAGACGTGCTCGCGGCCGTGCTGTGGCCGGAGTCGGACCTCGAGACCGGGCGCCGCGGCGTCCAGGTCGCCGTCTCGGCGCTGCGCAGCCTCCTCCAGCCGGGGCAGCCCCGGCAGAGCACGCTCCTCCCCCGCCGCGGCGACGCCTACGCGCTCGCCCTCGCCGGGCACGGCTCGAGCGACGTCGTGGAGCTCGACGCGCAGCTCGTGCGGGCCCGCCGGGCGCGGGCGATCGGGGACACCGGCACCGCCGTCGCCGCCTGGCGCGAGGTAGCCCGGCTCTACCGCGGAGAGCTGCTGCTCGAGCAGGGCAACGCCGAGTGGGTCGTCGCCGAGCGCGACCGGCTGCGGTTGGCCGCCGCGGACGCGCTCGACTCGCTGGGCACCCACCTGGTCGAGGCGGACGACCTGGTCGAGACCGACGCCGTCGTGGAGGGCGTCGCCGCGCTGCGCCGCGCGCTCGAGCTCGACCCCTTCCGCGACGGCACCTGGCGGACGCTCGCCGAGACGCACGAGACCTTCGGCGACCGCTCCGCGGCAGCAGCCGTCCGCCGGCGCCACCGCCGCGTGCTCGAGGACCTCGGCGTCCTGGACGAACCCGCACCGCGCACGGAACCCCGTCCCGAACCGCTCGGTGCCTGGACGGGGCCGCGCCTCAAGTAGGCGCCCTCAGGCGGGGCTCAGATGAGCCCCTCCCGCACCGCGTACGCGACGGCGTGCGCACGGTTGCGCAGCTGCAGCCGAGTGGTCACGTCGTGGAGGATGCTCTTGATCGTGCGCTCGCTGAAGCACAACCGGCGCGCGATCTCCGCCGTGTCGTAGCCGTCGGCGACCAGGCGGAGCACCTGGATCTCGCGCTCGCTCAGCCCCGAGAAGGTCAGCCCGCGCGGACCGAGCACCTGACGCTGCAGCTTGCCGACCTGGCCGAGGAGACTGGCGAGCAGGTCGGAGGGCATCTCCGCCTCCCCCGCCGCCACCTTGACGACGACCTGCGCGAGCCGGTCCGGCGTGGCCTCGGTCCGGCGGACCAGCGCGGAGACGCCGGCCTCGGCCGCGCACACGACGGACGCGTCGTCGAGCAGCGACGCCACGAGCACGGTCCGCGGGATCCCCCCACGCTGGATCGCGCGCAGCACGCGGAGCACGGCGTCGTCGACGCCCTCCGCGACGACGACGGCCACCTGGGCGGCGTCGATGTTGGCCTGGTCGACGACGACGATCTCGGGCCGGGCCCGCAGCTGGCTGGCGACCCCGGCCTGCGAGATGGGATCACTGGCGTACACGTAGACGGAGATTCTGGACATGGGCCGCTCCTCCCCCAAAGGGACCATGCGTGGCTTCGACACGACGGCCCCAAGCCTGCCTCAAGCACTCGTCAAAATCGCAGCAATGACGCAACGACCACGCAGCGCGACGATAAATCTGCGCCGGAAGAGGCTCGGGTCACGAATTGCTACCGACTGACAGCGGGTTCAGCGGCTGTCTGTGCGGTGCCGGGTACGGAGCGTCGCGAGCCTACGCCCAACATCACCGCGAAGGGAAGTGTCCGAAAGGGCACTCACATCGAGGGAGGCAGACCTTCGGAGAGCTCGAGCACGGTCGAGTGCCAGGTCTGGACGGACCCGAGGACGGCGTCCAGCGTCGCGGTCAGCAGCGCGCGGAGGTCGAGCGAGTCGGCGACGACGAGGTCCACGGCGATGACGAGGCGGTCGTCGAACACGGTGGCCTTGACGAGATTGAGCGTCCCGGTCACGGCGTTCGCGGCCTGCAGGCGCAGCAGCTCGTCGCCCGGCACGTCCTCGCCGATCATCCACTGGCCGAAGACACGCATGAGCGGGGGCAGGGTGTCCATGCAGCGCACGAAGAGCTGCTGCCCCTGCACGCGGACGGCGACGTCGCCGTCCTCGTCGACGTCGGGGCGGTAGCCCTCGTCGAGCAGGGCGTCGAGCACCCGGCCACGCAGCGGGTGCTCGTCCTCCGGCGGAGGGAACGACGGCAACGAGGTCGGGTCGGTCACCTCTCCACCGTAGTCCGGGAAGGGCGGACCGCCCCAGGGGCCGCCGGTTCAGAGCGCGACGCAGGCCTCGTGGCCGGTACCGCCCCGCGCCGCCACGGCGTCGAGCTGCCGGGCCACCGAACCCCGTGACGGGGCGGCGTCCCGGTCCCAGGTCTCGGGGCGCCAGAGCCCGGAGCGGTGGAACGCCTTCACGCAGTGGTAGAAGATCTCGTCGATCTCGACCACCACGGCGAGCACGGGCCGCAGGCCCCCGACCGCCATCCGCTCGAAGAAGGGGGCGTCCCGCACCAGCGTCGCGCGGCCGTTCACCCGCAGGGTGTCGGTCCGGCCGGGGATCAGGAAGAGCAGGCCGGCATGGCCGTTCTCCAGCAGGTTCGCGTAGCCGTCGCCGCGCCGGTTGCCCGCCCGCTCGGGCAGGGCGAGCGTGGTGTCGCTGAGCGCCAGGGCGAAGCCCGGGACGTCGCCTCGCGGGGAGACGTCGCAGCTGCCGTCGGCGCCGGCCGTGGCCAGCAGGCAGAACGGAGAGGCGGCGAGCCACTGCCGGTCGACCTCCGCGAGCCGCTCGCGGATGGCGTTGATCCTGCTCCCCTTCGGCGCGCCGCCGAGCGCGTCGCGCAGCTCCTCCGGGGTGCGGACGGGGGTCATCCCCACGGTCCTGGCGGTCGTCGTCATCGTGGGCGCCCCCGAGTCGCGGTCCGGACGGCGGGCATTCAGTACGAATGAGTAATCAGCCTCGCACGTTCCGTACCCAAACGGCTAGACCCGGTCCGGACCGCCTGGCATCGATGTCGTCGCCGTGGGGCAGACTGCCGCCCATGTCCGCGCACCCCGCCCGCTCCCGAGCGCATCCGCTCGGCCTGCGGCTGCGGGACGGCGGGGCGGAGGTGGCGGTGCTCGCCGCGCACGCCGACGGCGTCTGGTTCTGCGTGCTCGACCCGGCCGAGCGGGGCGGATGGGTCGAACGCCAGGTCGAGCTCACCGAACGCACGCACGGGGTCTGGCACGGGTTCGTACCGGGCGTCGGCGTCGGCACCCGGTACGGCTACCGCGCCGCCGGCCGGTGGGAGCCCGCCCTCGGCTACCGCCACAACGCGGCCAAGCTGCTCCTCGACCCCTACGCCCGGGCCCTGGACGGACGGCTGCACCTGCGCCCGGAGGCCTTCGGGCACGTCGTCGACGAGCGCTTCGCCGGCGACCCCGACGTCCGCGACGGCCGCGACTCCGCGCCGTTCGTCCCGCACGGCGTGGTGACGGGCCGACCGTTCGACTGGGCGGACGACGCGCCGCCGGCGATCCCGCTCGCCGACACCGTCGTCTACGAGGCGCATGTCAAGGGCTTCACCCGGCGGCTGCCCGGCGTCCCCGAGCCGCTCCGCGGAACGTACGCGGGGCTCGGCTCCCCGGCCGCGATCGAGCACCTGCTGCGCCTGGGCGTGACGACGGTCGAGCTGCTGCCGATCCAGGCGATCGGCGACGAGCCCTGGCTGGTCGCCCGCGGAGTACCCAACTACTGGGGCTACAGCACCCTGAGC
>DASQJO010000119.1:0-1978 GCA_035630955.1 Kineosporiaceae bacterium | reverse complement strand
TCAGGGTGCCGGGCCATCCGACCGCGTAGTAGTAGAGCGGGAAGTAGCGTCCGGCGCCCGTCTCGATCGTCATGTTGTCGCCGGAAGTCTCGGCCGGCCTGGAGCACCCTGCCGAGACCTGTGGTCTCCACCTGAAGCAGGCCGTGGACTCCGCGTACTCGACGACGGACGCGGGGACCTGGACGTTCCAGAATCCGTCGGCGGCGCGACCCGACGGAAGGAGGTTCCCCTCCCACAGCGAGACCGCGCGATAGATGTGCGCAGGTTCGTCGGGCGCTGACGTCACAGGCATGGCCAGAGCCCACGCGAGGTGCAGCCCCAGGCATGCGAGGAAGATGTGGATCAGCTGGCGGCCGGGGCGCCACCGGAAGGCGCCGAGGTCGCCGGCCGGCGCCTCCTGGTCGCCTGCCGACATCCGGTCCAGACCCGACACAAGCCGTGAGAGTACGCGGTGGCGCCTCCTCAGCGGTCGGCTTTGCGCGTTATCCGATAGCGCAGCACGAGGAACGGCGTCCCGAAGAGGTCGAACGCGTGATCGGCCGTCAGCTCGCCGTTCTCGACGCGGACGTCGAGCCGCTCGCCGAACCCGCGGACGGCGAGCGCGGTGAGGCTCCGGTCCTGCGGGTCGACGTAGGTCAGGTAGTGACCGGGGTCGCGCAGGTCGGAGTGGCTGGTGAGGACGAGCCCGCCGTCCGGGCCGGCCTGCGGCACCAGCGTCGCCGTGAAGTTTCCCTGCGGCACCGGGAAGCCGACGCTCACGTAGCCGCGCTCGCCGTCCCGGTATGTGGTGTAGATGCCGACGTAGATCGGTTCGTCGGTGTCGGCGTACGACCGGATCCACCCGCGCACCGTCAGACCACCGTGCTCGACCGTGTCGATCCGGCTGCGCACCCCGCGCTGCGCCTCCCGCTGGTTCATCGGGACGTTGGCCTGCCCGAGCGGGCGCGCCACGGCCGTCCGGTACAGCAGGTACCCCGGCCGGATCCACGCCCGCCACCGCGGGTCGATGTCGAGCGTGAACCGCGTCGTGTGCTCGTAGAACTCCCGCACCAGCGGGTGCGCCGCCGCGGGGTCGAAGTCGGGGCCCGCGAGCTCGTCGAGCGAGGCGACGATCCCGGCGTCCGGTGCCGCCGCGACGTAGGTGCCGCCCAGCACCTCCGCGAGGTCCCGCACGTACCCGGTACCGACGTACCGCGTCCGCGCCTCGAGCGGGACGACGAAGGGCAGCTCCTCGGCGGGCACCCGGTCGGCGAGCAGGCTCACCTGCCCGTCCCGGAAGAGCGCCGCGGACGTCGTCCGGTAGACGAGCATCGTGGTGGCCGCGACGACCGCTCCGCTCGGCCGGCGTCCGCCGACGACGGCGGCACGGCCGACGGCGAAGCCCACCGCCGGGCCGAGCACCGCCTTCTGGGGCCGGACGCCGAGGGCGCCGGCGAGCGCTCCGACGAGGACGCCGACAGCGACGGGACGGCGTCCCGTCGCCCGGTCCGCCGCCCAGCCGAGCGGCGCGGCCAGCGCGGTGCTCGCGGCGATGCGCGACCACAGCGGCGGGATCTCGTTCGGGCGCTGCACGGCGCGGGCCGTGGCGTCCGTCGCGGCAAGGCCCGCCGCCCCGGCGAGGGCGGCGAGCAGCCGGGTGCGTCTTCCGCGCTGGGATGCCAGGGAGAGGCCGCCGACGGCTCCGATGGCCGCCGAGAACAGGGCACCGGTCGCTCGTTGCTGTCGCCTGCCGGCCGTGCTGGTCGCGGTGCCCGCCATCCCGGAACCGTACCCATGTGCGGACTCCAGCGGTGCGGCCAAGGATGACCGCGTGGCCGACGGGCTGCCGCTGGACGAGGGTCCGGCCGACGTCCGACGGTGATCCGAGGCCCGCTCCTGGTGCAGGATCGGGGCGTGGACGCCGACCGCCTGCGCGCGTACTGCCTCGACAAGCCCGGGGCGTGGGCCGACCAGCCGTGGGAGGGGGACCACGTCGCGA
>DASQJO010000118.1:0-4245 GCA_035630955.1 Kineosporiaceae bacterium | reverse complement strand
CGCGCTCGATCAGCGCGTGCAGCACGTGGACCGTGGCCCGGGCGTCGGTGAGGGCGCGGTGGTCCGGCGTCACCGGCGATCTCACGAGCGCCGCGAGCGTCCCGAGCTTGTGGTTGGGGACCTCGTCGCGGTCGAACACGTGCCGGGCGAGGCGGGCGGTGTCGACCACCGGAGGGTCCGGCCACGCGAGCCCGAGCCGGGCGCACCCGGCACGCAGGAAGCCGGTGTCGTAGGGGGCGTTGTGCGCGACGAGCACGGCTCCGCGGGCGAACTCCAGGAACGGCGGCAGCGCCGCCTCCAGGCGCGGGGCGCCGGCGAGGAGCCGGTCGGTGATGCCGGTGAGGACGGCGACCAGCGGCGGGACCGGCAGGCCGGGGTCGACGAGGGTCTGGAACTCCCCGAGCACCTCCCCGCCGCGGACCTTGACGGCCCCGATCTCGGTGATGCCGCACTCGTCGGGCGGTCCGCCGGTGGTCTCGAGGTCGACGACGACGAACGTCACCTCGCGCAGCGGCGTCCCGAGCTCGTCGAGGGTGGCCTGGACGGGCACCGGCCGTCGGGAGGTCGTCGCCATGCTCGCCATGCGGGAACCGTAGGAGCGACCACCGACACGGGAGCCGGTGGCGCGCCGCCGCAGCACCGACGCGGGTCACCCGGATCGGATGCCCGCCACGGCCGATCGCGCCCTCCCGCCGCAGGTCACGCGGTTACGCTCGGGCCAGGCGCGGCGGTGGTCGCCGCGCGGAGGAGTCGACGTGGCAGAGGCGGCCGGGGCGCGTGCCGCCGGGGCGAGTGCCGCTCCGGACGCCGGGGGCGGCTTCGCGCTGCCCGCGCGGGTCCGGGACCGGCTCGTCGAGCTCGCCGCGGCCGTTCTCGGCGAGCTGGACGAGCCGCGGACGCCGCCGGCCCTCGCCCGCGTCCGGCTCTTCGCGCCCGCGCGGCGAGCGCGGGCGGGCGCCGCGCCGCTGGCGCTCGCCCTGGACCGGGACGCCGTCTTCCGGGCCGCCGTCGCCGCCGCCTGGCGCGGCCTGCACCCGGCCCTCGCCGCGGCGATGGACGCCGGGAACGCCGGCTCGACCGCCGATGCCGACGGCGACGGCGACGGCGACGGCTGGGCCGGTGAGGACCCCGCCGCCGTCCTCGCCGGTCTGTACCTGCTGCGGCCGCCGGGCTGGGAGCTGTCGGCGTCCGCGATCGTGGACCGGCTGGCGCGCGCGGAGGAGGAGCGGGCCCGGCAGGGCGAGGAGGGCGTCGCCGCGGCCAGGGTGCGGTCGCTGGAGCGCGAGCTCGAGCGGACCCGGGCCGAGCTCGCGTCGGCGCGCATCGCGGCCGACGCCGCGCAGGAGGAGCTGGCGTCGGCACGCCGGGAGCTCCGCCGGCTCCGGGCGGATGCCGACCGCGCCCGTGCCGCGGCCCGTGCCGCCGTGGAGGCGGGCGACGGCGAGCGGGCGCGTGCCGCGCAGGAGGTGGCGGCCGCGCAGCGCGAGCTGGACCGCGAGCGGGACCGCGCCCGGCAGGCGGTGGAGCGCGCGGAGCAGGCGCTGCGAGCCGGCCGCGAGGGCCGCTCACTCGCGGACGCGCGGCTGCGTCTGCTGCTGGACACGGTCGTCGAGGCGGCCACCGGACTGCGGCGCGAGCTCGCGCTGGCGCCGCTCGACGTGCGGCCCGCGGACGTCGTCGGCGCCGCCGAGGCGGGTGGTCCGGCAGGCGTGGACGCCGCCCGCGGCCAGGCGCCGGACGATCCCGCCCGGCTCGCCGACCTGCTCGCGCTGCCGCAGGCGCACCTCGTCGTCGACGGCTACAACGTGACGAAGGCCGGCTACGGCACCCTCCCGCTGGTCGAGCAGCGACGCCGCCTGGTCGACGCCCTCGCCCCGGTGGCGGCACGCACCGGTGCGGAGGTGACCGTCGTGTTCGACGGTGCCGAGACGGCCGGGCCGGCCGCCCAGCGGCTGCGCGGCGTTCGCGTGCTCTTCTCCGAGGCCGGCACGACGGCGGACGAGCTCGTGCGCCGCCTGGTCCGGGCCGAGCCTTCCGGCCGGCCCGTGGTCGTCGTCTCCAGCGACAAGGAGGTCGCCTCGGGGGTGCGCGCGGCGGGCGCGCGGCCCGTCCCGGCGGCCGCGCTGCTGCGCCTGCTCGCCCGCGCCTGACCTGCACCGACGGTCGCATGGACCGGTCCTCGGACCGGGTCTGTCGGTGGTGCCGGTTAGCGTCGGCGACGCCGGCGAGGTGCCGGTGGGCGCGGTGGGTCCGCGGCCCCGCGAGCCCTTGGGAGGGGCCATGATCATCGACTGCGACGCCTGCGCGGTGCGCGGTCCCGCCTGCGGCGACTGCGTCGTGTCGGTCCTGCTGGGCGGGCCCCCGGTACAGCGGGACGCCCCCGCACCGGCGGCGGCGGACGGTCCGGTGCCCGTCGAGCTCGACGGAGCGGAGCGTGCTGCGCTCGCCGTCCTGGCGGACTGCGGGCTCGTCCCGCCGTTGCGGCTGGTGCCGCTCGAACCGCCGGTGCGCCGGCCCGACGCGCCCGGCGAGGGCGCGGCGCGCGAGGTGTCGTAAGAACGTCCTAAACACGGATCAAGATCGAGCGTCGCGCTTGGTCGGCCCCCCGGCACCCGAATAAGGTCGGCCGCTGGACCGGGCTGACTCGAGGGGACGGAGCGACGGCGCTGTGACGCACGACCGGCTGACCGAGGGCTTCGACGCGATCCGAGCTCGGTGGCGGCGACCCTGGCTCCTGACCGGCGCCGCGAGTGCTCTCGCCGTCCTGGTCGGGCTGTCGCTGCTGGTCTCCGGCGGCGCCGAGGCGGCCCCGAGGCCGACCGCGACGCAGGCCGCCAAGCGCGTGCAGCAGCTGCGTGACAAGGCCGAGCAGTCGACCGAGCGCTACAACGGGCTGCGGGAGCAGCTGACGAGCCTCGGCATCCGGGTGGCGGCCGCCCGCGCCCGCGTCGCCGCCCAGCAGAAGCGGGTGACCGGGGCGCGCGCCGCGCTGGGCCAGGTCCTCGCGGAGACGTACAAGCAGGGTGACCTCTCCGGGCTCGCCCTGTTCCTGAGCGACGACCCGGACGCCGCGCTCGAGCAGAGCGGCGTCGTCGCCACGCTCGGGGAGCGGCGCAACGCGGCGTTCCAGAACCTGCGCGACGAGCAGGCCCGGCTGACCGCCGCCGCCACCGACCTCACGACCCAGCAGAAGCGGATCGCCGACGCCACCGCGGAGCTGGGCACGCTCAAGGCCTCGGTCTCCCAGCAGCTGCGGGCCGCGCAGAAGGAGCTCGCCCGGCTCCAGGCGAGCGAGCGGGCAGCCGTCGAGCGCCTGCTCAACGGCGGTGACACGAACATCAGCTGCAGCCAGGCCGGCGTCGAGTTCACGGGGCGCGCCGGTCCGGTGCTCCGCTTCGCGTGCGCCCATCTCGGCGACCCCTACGTCTGGGCCGCGGCCGGCCCGTCGGCCTTCGACTGCAGCGGACTCACGATGCGCGCCTGGCAGGCCGCCGGGGTGTCCCTGCCCCACAACGCGGACGCGCAGTCGCACTACGGCAGCCGCGTGCAGCCCAGCGAGAGCGCGCTGCAACCGGGTGACCTGATCTTCTTTCACAGTCCGATCAGCCACGTCGGGATCTACATCGGCCGGGGCCTCATGCTCCACGCGCCGCACACCGGGACGGTCGTGAAGATCGCGAAGGTCCCGTGGCCGTCCGCGGTCGCCGCCGCGCGCTACTGACCATCGGGTGGTCGTGGGGAAGACGTCGTCGGAGAGCGCCGCAGAGGGCCTGAAGCCCGGCGGCGAGCACGCGGGTGAATCGGCATCGCCGTCCGGAGTCCTCGTCCTGGCCGCGGCCTACGCTTCGGACATGACGCCGGTCCAGCACGGGGAGCCGGCCCACGACGAACCGGGCCGGTACGCGGGCCACGCCGAGCGGCGGGAGCAGGGCCATGAGCTCGCCCGGGAGCCGGTCGCGCACGGGGCGCCCCCCCGTCCCGCCCCCGGCGCGCGGGTGGGCACCGGTCCCCAGCGGGCCCCCGGCTGGTACCGCCGGTCGGTGGTCCTGGCGATCGTCGCCGCCCTCGGCGTGCCGGCGGCGCACGGGGCGACGTGGCGGCAGGAGGCGCAGGCGGCGACTCCCTGGGCGGCGAGCGCCCCCACGCCGGCGCCGACGCACGTGCAGAGCGGTACGACGGCGGTCCCGCCGACCGCGGCCGTCGCCGACCTGCTCCGGCGCCGGTCGCGGGCCGTGCTGGCGAGGG
>DASQJO010000117.1:0-9577 GCA_035630955.1 Kineosporiaceae bacterium | reverse complement strand
GCGGTTGCGCGGCGCCGTAGGACCCGAGCGGTTCGAGGACGCGCGGTCCGTGTTGCTGGCCGGGCTCGACGTGCTGGAGCTGCGCGACCGCGTCCGGCGCCGATCGATCCGCCCTCCGGGCGGCGAGCTCAACCGATAGCGCCGGAGAGAAGCCGCTCCAGCGTGCGGCGGGCCATCGAGTTCATCCCCGGGTTGCTGTCGACGTAGTACCAGAGCGCGCCCATGGCCTGCTGCAACGCCCACGCTGCGCCGCGCGCCCACTGCACGTCGTCGCAGTCCAGGTCGTCGCGGAGGACCTGACGCGGCTCGGACTCGAGCAGGTGCCAGGCCGCGACGAGGTCGAGCGCGGGATCGGCCGGTCCGAACCCGCCGACGTCGATCACGCCGATCAGGCGATCGGCGTCGACGAGGACGTTGCCGGGGATCAGGTCGCCGTGGGTCATGACGTCGCCGCCGCGACTCGGCGGGAGCTCGCGCAGCTCACCCCACAGTCGCCGCAGCCGCGCGACGTCGACGAGGTCCTCGCTGCGCTCGAAGCAGGTCCGCATCCAGTCGTCGTGGTCGGGCAGGTTCCCACCGCGGCCCGGGCCCTGGAACGCGCGTCCGCGGGTGTCGACGGCGCGTACGTCCGCGATGAACGCGGCGAGGTCGTGGGCGAAGCGGACGGAGCCGGCGGGACGGTCCGGCGTCGCGACGGTGCCGGGCAGCCACGTCTGCACCGCCCAGGGCAGCGGATACCCGCAGCCCGGCTCACCGATCGCCACGGGCTCGGGCGTCGGGACGCGGGTGCGTCCGTGCAGCTCGGCGGCCGCCCGGGCCTCGGACTCCAGCCGCCGCCGGGCCGCGTCGGCGTCGTCCGGCATCAGGGGGAACCGCGCCACCAGGGTCTCGCCGAGCCGGAACAGCGCGTTGACGGTCCCCTGCGACGCCACAGGCACGACGGGCAGATCCCGCCAGCCGGGGAACTGCTCGTCGACCAGCTCCCGGACCGTCGCCGCCGAGACCGTGAGCTGGCCGGCGTGCATCCGCATGCCCGAGCGCCCCGATCGGACGTCAGCCTGCGGCGAGCACGCCCTCGACGGCGGCCACGACGCGAGGGTCGTCCGGCACCGTGGTCGGGGCGAAGCGGGCGACGACGCGACCGGAGCGGTCGACGACGAACTTCTCGAAGTTCCAGGCGATGTCGCCCGTGCGACCGCGGTCGTCCGGCGTCCCGACCAGGCGCTGGTAGAGCGGGTGCCGGTCGGGGCCGTTGACGTCGACCTTCTCGGTCAGCGGAAACGTCACGCCGTACGTCGTGGAGCAGAAGGTCGCGATCTCCTCGCTCGTCCCCGGCTCCTGGCCGCCGAACTGATTGCACGGGACGCCGACCACCGTGAGCCCGGCGTCGCCGTACCGCTCCTGCAGCCGCTCCAGCGCCCCGTACTGCGGCGTCAGGCCGCACCGCGAGGCGACGTTGACCACGAGGGCGGCGTTCGGACCGACGATCTCGCGCAGCGTGCCGGTCGTCCCGTCCAGCCGGGCGATGGGGACGTCGAGGGCGTCGGAGCTGGTCATGACGTCACCGTACGTCGGGCGGATCGGACGTCTCGGACCGGCCTCACAGGTCGTGCTCGGCGAGCTCGCGGAACTCGTCCGGGACCCCGTGCGCCCGGACGAGCGCGGGCCAGTAGCCCACGGCGTCCTTGCCGAACTTGCGCCGGACGGCGTCCATGGAGAGGTCCAACGCCCAGCGCGCGGACCCGGTGGGCGAGCCGGCGCGGCGGGGATCGTCGGGCTGCAGAGGCAGCTCGGCCTGCAGCGCGGGCAGGCTCACGAGGTTGGACGTCGAGATCGCGAGGAGGGTGATCTCGACGCCGTCGTCCGCCTGGTCGCGGATGGCGGTCCACGCGAGCTGCTCGGCGATCTCGGTGAGGGTGAGCGTGGCGGCGAGCGGCGCGGAGACGGTCAGCGAGCGCGTCACGGCGCGCAGGCCGGTGAACCGCACGCGCACCGTGATCGTGCGGGCCGCCCGGCTCTTGGCCCGCAGCCGTCCGGCGACGCGTTCGGCGAGGTGCGCGAGCACCTCCCGCACCAGGTCGGGCGTCGGCGCCGAGCGCCCGATGGCGGACTGCGCGCCGACGGAGCGGGCGCGGTGCGAGGTGACGACCCGCCGCGGGTCCTCGTTGACGGCGAGCGCGCTCAGCCGGGCGCCGACGGCCTGCCCGAGCAGCTTCTCCAGCGAGAAGGACGGCGTCCGCGCCAGCTCGCCGATCGTCCGGATGCCGCGCTCGGCGAGCCGGCGCTGGGCGACCGGACCGACGCCCCACATCAGCCCGACGGGCAGCGGCTCGAGGAACTCGCGCTCGGCGTCCGGCTCGACGACGACGAGACCGTCGGGCTTGGCGACCTGGGAGGCGACCTTGGCCAGGTGCTTGGTGCGCGCCACCCCGATCGAGATCGGCAGCCCGACCTCGGCGCGCACGCGGGCGCGGAGCAGGGCGGCGATCACCGGCGCCGGCCCGAACAGGTGGGTGGCGCCCGAGACGTCGAGGAACGCCTCGTCGATCGAGATCCGCTCCACGGCCGGCGTGACGTCCGCGAGGATGTCCATGACCTGGTCGGCGAGCTCCTGGTAGCGGTGGAAGTGGCCACGGACGAAGCCGATCTCGGGGCACAGCTGCCGGGCGCGCCACCCCGGCATGCCGCCACTGACGCCGTGCACCTTCGCCTCGTACGACGCGGCCAGCACGACGCCCCCGTGCGGACCGCCACCGACGGCGATCGGCCGCCCGCGCAGCGAGGGGTCCAGCAGCTGCTCGACGGACGCGTAGAAGGCGTCGAGGTCTGCGTGCAGGATCGTGGCCCGTCCCACCACGATCCCCGAGGCTACTCGAACACATGTTCGAGAACAATGGCGAGGCGCGGGTCGCGAGGGGCAGACTCTGGAGGCGAGACGACAGGAGCGGCCATGGCGGCGAACGTGCGCAAGCGGTACCTGTGGACGCTCAAGCACACCCTGAACCGGCTGACCACCAGGATCGCGAGGTCGCGCCACGGCCCGTTCGCGCTGGTCCGGCACGTCGGCCGCCGGTCCGGACGGCAGTACGAGACGCCGGTGATCCTCGCCCGCGTCCCCGAGGGCTTCGTCGCCGAGCTCACCTACGGCCCGGACGTCGACTGGTACAAGAACGTGACCGCCGCCGGCCACTGCACCGTCGTGCACCACGGCCGCGAGTACGAGGTCGACCGCATCAGCGACTACCCCGCCGACCGGGGACGGGCCGCCTTCCCCGGGCCGGCGCGGCTGATCCTCACGCTCGCCGGGCGGGAGGAGTTCCGGCTGCTGTCGGTGCGGGGTGGCAGGCTCGGGACCTGAGCCGGACCGCCCGGCGCCCACGCGGAGGAGGACGAGGGATGCGACCGCCACTGCCGCCGTTCACGGAGGAGACCGCGCGCCAGAAGGTGCAGGCGGCCGAGGACGCGTGGAACACCCGCGACCCCGAGCGCGTCGCCGCCGCCTACACCGAGGGCTCGGTCTGGCGGAACCGGAACGAGATCTTCCGCGGCCGGGACGCGATCGTCGAGTTCCTGCGCCGCAAGTGGGCGAAGGAGAACGACTACGCGCTCCGCAAGGAGCTGTGGTCGTTCTCCGACAACCGGATCTCGGTTCGTTTCCAGTACGAGTGGCACGACGAGGCCGGGCAGTGGTGGCGCAGCTATGGCAACGAGCAGTGGGAGTTCGCGCCGGACGGCCTGATGGCGCGGCGCGAGGCGAGCATCAACGACATCCCGATCGCCGAGGAGGACCGGTTCATCCGCGGGCCGCGCCCGCCCGAGGAGCACGGCCGGCTGCTGCCGATCCCCTGAGTCACGCGGACGCGCGGCGCACGAGCTGCACGATGTCCGAGCCCGGCCGGCGTGGCGCGGGCCGGCCCGCAGTCGCTCGCGCCGTTCATCGGCGCCGCGCTCATCGGCGGCGTCGCGAAGAACTACGACCTGCTCTACATGGTCGCCGCCGCGCTGACGTTCCTCGGCGCCCTCGCGATCGTGCCCGTGCGAAAGGTGAAGTGATGGGGTACCCCGAATCCATGACCGACTACGACGCGCTCATCGGCAAGCTCGACCTCCCTGCGAAGGTCCGGCTCCTCACCGGGGCCAGTGCCTTCACCCTCGCCCCCGAGCCGGAGATCGGACTCGCGGAGCTCCGGATGTCCGACGGGCCGACCGGCGTCCGCGGCCTGAAGTTCACCGGCGGCCGCACGGTGGCCCTCCTGCCCAACGCCACGCTGCTCGCCTCGTCCTGGAGCGACGAGGTGATGCGTGAGGTCGGCGAGATCCTCGCCGAGGAGGCGCTGGCCCAGCAGATCCACGTCGTCCTCGGCCCGACGATCAACCTGCACCGCTCCCCACTCGGTGGCCGCCTCTTCGAGGCCTACAGCGAGGACCCGCTGCTCACCGGCAAGCTCGCGGCCGCCTACGTCCGCGGCCTGCAGGGCCTGGCCGTCGGCGCGTGCCTCAAGCACCTGGTCGCCAACGAGTCCGAGACCGAGCGCAACACGATGAACAGCGTCGTCGACGAGGCCACGCTGCGGGAGCTGTACCTGTTGCCGTTCGAGATCGCGATCGAGGAGTCCGACCCCTGGTCGATCATGGCGGCGTACAACGACGTCAACGGCGTCGCCGCCACCGAGCAGGACCATGTGATCAACGAGGTGGTCAAGGGCGAGTGGAGCTGGGACGGGCTCGTCGTCTCCGACTGGTTCGCCACCAAGACCGCCGGGCCGGCCGCGAACGGCGGCCTCGACCTCGTCATGCCCGGTCCGAACGGACCCTGGGGCGCCGCGCTGGTGGACGCCGTCCGCTCGGGCGAGGTGTCCGAGTCCGTCGTCGACGACCACCTGCGTCGCCTGCTGCGCCTCGCCGAGCGGGTCGGCGTGCTTTCGAATCAGGCCAGGACCGAGCGCAGCTACCCGACCGACCTGCCGGCCCCCGACAGCGACGTGCGCCGCGAGCAGCTGACCCGCCTCGCCGCGCAGGGCATGACGGTGCTGACCAACGCGGAGGACACCCTGCCGCTGGCCAGGGGCACGAAGGTCGCGCTCGTCGGCCGGCACGCCGTCGACACCATCGACATGGGCGGCGGTTCCGCGCAGGTCAACCCGCCGTACCAGGTGTCCGTGGCCGAGGGGCTGCGCGCACTGCTCGGGGACGACGTGACGGTGACGGACGGCGTCGAGGTGCGCACGCGGCCGACGCCCGCCCGCCCCGGCACGGTGACGGACCCCGTCACCGGCGCACCCGGCGTCCGGTTCCTGCTGCACGCCGCCGACGGGCGTGTGCTCGAGGAGCGGGTCGCCCCGAACGCCTCCACCGCCGTCGGGTTCGACGACGACCTGCCGGAGCGGGTCGCGTCGGTGTCGTTCCGGGCCCGCCTCGAGCTCGACGGGGACGTCGAGGTCGGCACCGCGGGCGTCGGACGCTGGCAGCTGCGGGCCGGCGACGACACCTTCGAGGACGAGCTCGCCGTCGCCGGCACCGGCTTCGGTGAGGAGATGCTCGCCCCGCCCTTCGCCACGCGCGTCGTCCAGGTGCCCGCCGGCACGGTGATCGAGGGGTCGGTCGTGCTCGAGACGCCGTCCGCCGAGAAGCCGATGGCCGGGGCGGGGCTGTTCTCCGTCATCGTGCGGCAGGCGCCGCGGCCGTCGTCCGAGGTGATCGCGGAGGCCGTCGAGGCGGTGGCCGCGGCGGACGTCGCCGTCGTCGTCGTCGGCCTGACCGAGGAGCAGGAGACCGAGGCCGTCGACAAGTCCACGCTGGCGCTGCCGGGTGAGCAGGACCAGCTGGTCGGCGCCGTCGCCGCAGCGGCACGCCGCACCGTGGTCGTGCTGAACGCGGCCACGCCGGTGCTCATGCCCTGGCTCGACGACGTGGACGCCGTCCTCGTCGCCGGCCTGCCGGGGCAGGAGGGCGGCCACGCCGTGGCCGCGGCGCTGGTCGGGGACGTCGAGCCCGGCGGCCGGCTCGTGACGACCTACCCCGCCGCGGACGACGCGTCGCCGGCGTGGTCGGTGACGCCGGTCGACGGCGACCTCGAGTACAGCGAGGGCCTGTTCATCGGATACAAGGGGCACCTCGCCGGACGCGCGCCGGAGCCGCTGTTCTGGTTCGGCCACGGGCTGGGCTACGCGTGCCCGGAGTGGACCGACCACGACGTCTCCGACCCCGGCGTGACGCTGCTGGTGAACAACACCGCGTCGCGGGCGACCCGAGAGGTCGTGCAGGTCTACGTCCGGCCCGACGACGAGAGCCGGCCGGTCCGGCTGGCCGGGTGGGCGACCGTCTCGCTCGCGCCCGGGGAGTCCGTGCGGGTGACCGTGCCGCTCGACGACCGCGCACTGCGGCGCTGGGACACCGCGGCGAACACGTGGGCGCCGCTGGGCGGCGGGACGATCCTCGTCGCCCGCGGGCTCGGCGACATCCGCGCGGAGCTGCCCCTGCGCTGATCCGTTCGGTGACGTGGAGCGGCCCGGACCTCCTGGTCCGGGCCGCTCTCACGTCGTCAGGCTCTTCTCCCAGACCGCCGTCTCCAGCTCCGACGTCATGCCGACGCTCCGGTAGAGCGCCGTCGCGCCGGTGGGGTTGGTGGCGTCGACGCCGAGCGTGATCCTCGGGAAGCCCGCCTCGAACGACCGTCGGAAGGTGTGGATCAGCAGGGCCTTCGCCAGGCCGCGCCCGCGGCGGTCGCGCCGGACGCCGAGGCTCGCGACGTACACCCCGCCGTTGCGCGCCGGGATGTTGCGGATCGCGGCGACCATGCGCTCGCCCTCCCGGACTGTGAACCACCAGGAGATGTCGAAGTCGGGGTCGCTCGACCGCCGCTCCCACCACGGCTCGAACGGCTGCGCGTGGTGCTCCCAGTGGTCCTCGAAGGCCTCCTCGAGGGTCTCGTGGAAGGCCCGCGCGTCCTCGACGGTCGCGGCCTGCAGGGTGAAGCCGTCGGGCAGGACCACGGCGGGCGGCGGGGCCTCGAGCTCGATGGCCATCTCGTAGAACCGCCGGACCTCGTGGAAGCCCTTCTCCGGCAGGACCCGCTCAGGCTCGGGGTCCGGCGACAACACGGCGACGTGCAGCCGCTGGAGGCCGATCTCCGCGGCGCGGCGCTCGACGAGGTCGACGAGGTCGGTGACGACCTCCTGATCGGCGGCGATCGGGAAGGCGACCGCGAGCTCGTCGCCCTGCTTGTCGAGCCAGACCACCCCGGCCACGGTGTCGTCGTCGGGCCGCAGGAGCAACCACGACTCCGCGGCGAGGTCGACCGTCTCCCACCAGTCCCTGATGTCGCCCTCGACGATGCGGGAGGCGCGGCCCATGACGCGTTCCTCGTCCGCCGCCGCGAGAGCGAGCACTCGGGGGATGTCGTCGGGCGTGCAGGCGCGGACGGTGAAGGTGCCGACGTCGGACATGCCCCGAACGCTAGACGGCGCGCTCGTCGACCCGCCGCTCATTTACGTCGTGCTCGTGGCCCCGACCGCCTCACTGATCTGCCCGATCGCCTCCGACTCTCCCGGACTCACGCTCTGGCCGTCCTCGCGATGCGCCTGGGCCACCCGGTCCGCCACTGCCAGGACGAAGCGCCGATACCCGTCGGCCTCGTCCGGCGTCGCCTTGCCGGCCACGAGCGCGACGGCCGCGCGCAGGCGCTTGAGGCCGTCGCTGCGGAACTCCTCGGGCGAGGCGTACGTGGTGTGGTCCACCTTCGGCTTCGCGGTGACGATCTCGTCCAGGAGCTCGCTCTGCCCGTGTGCGGCCCGGGCCTCGGCGTACGCCTTGGACATCGCGAACGTCTCGCGCCACATCCCGCCGCGAGCCGCCGTCACGACGATCATGCCGGCGGTCGGCGGACCCTCGAGCACGCTGCGCCACTCCTCGGGCGTGAAGGCCTCTCGTGTCGTCATCGATGCACCTCCTCGGCAGGCAAGACTTCGCACTCCGCCCGGCCGCAGCATCATCCGTGGCGAGCGGTATCCCGTCAGGACCGTGCGGCGGTCCGGTGCTGCAGCAGTGCCTCGAGCCTCTCGCGGTCCTCGGGGCCGAGCCAGGTCTCCTCCAGCGGCCGCCCTCCTGCACGGGCGAGCGCCTCCGTCAGGGGGGACGCCCACAGGTGCTCGAGAAGGGCGACCGCGGCCGTCGTGCCGGGGGGCACGGCGGCCAGGGACCAGCCCGAGCCCTCCTCGTCCGGTGGGGTGATGCGCTGATCGGCGTCCGGAACCTCACCGAGCAGGGCGGCCGCCACGGTGCCGAGCTCGGGCGGCGCACCGTGAGGCAGGGGAACGGACTCGAGGGAGCCGTCCTCGGCGCGAGCCACGAGGAGCAGGTCGACGAGCCTGACGACGCCCGCGTCGCGCAATCGATCGAACTCCGCGAGGACCTCGCCGTTGAACGTCGGGTGGGTGAAGCCGACGACCAGTACCTGGACCGGGCCCATCACACGCCCGCCCTCGCACGCAGATCGTCGAACTCGCGCGGCGTGAGGACGCCGGTGTCGCGCAGGTACGTCAGGGCGTCGCGCACCGCGTTCGGCGTCCTCTGGGCCCGGAGCGGGGCCGCAGGCGGCGGGGGCGGCGGGGGCGGCGGGGGCGGTGCCGCGGGTGGCGGGACTGCCTGGCGCGCCTGCTGCTGGATGCCGTAGATGTGCGCCGGCGTGAGGCGGCCTCCGTAGTAGGGCACGGCCCCCGTCATTCCGTGCCGTTGCAGCTGGCGTGGCGTCAACAGCATGCGCGTCTCCTCGCCGCTGGTGCTTCTGCTGTCGGCAGGAGCGTCCCCGTCCGTGGGCCGGCGCGCATCGCCCGCGCCGGATGACGTGGGCAGGGAGGAGTCGCTACGGGAGGCCGGCCGGGCTCGCCGGCAGTGGTCGAGGCCGACCTTCAGGCAGGCCGAGCCGGCGGCTGAGGCCGGCGGTCGCCCAGAGCGCGAGGGCGAGGGCGGCGAGCAGGTAGGCGTTGCCGAGGACGTGATCCACGGGTGTCCATCCGTACTCCTGGCTCTGACCCCACGGCGGCCACACGAACGGGCGGGCCACGAACACCGCCGTCCACGCCACGCCCGCCCACCGGCTGCGATCCCACAGCGCCAGCCCGATGGGCACCGCCCACACCCAGTGGTGGGACCACGAGACCGGTGACGCGAGCAGCATGGCCACCGCTGCCAGGCCGATGCCGAGCACCGCGTCGCCGCGGCGCCACCACGCGGCTCCGACGGCCACGACCGCCAGCGCGATCGGCCCGGCCACCGCGAGCCACAGCAGGGTCGGTGGCGGTCGGTCGAGCAGCCGGGTCAGCGCGCCGAAGACCGACTGGTTGTGGGCCAGCTCCGGGGGGCCGACGCGACCCGCGTCGACGAGGTTCCCGGTCCAGTACCCGCGTGACGAGATCGGGACCACCGCGAACCCGATCGCGACGGTGCCGGCGAAGGCCAGGAGCGCCCGTCCCGCCGTGGTGCGACGACCGGCCAGCACCAGCAGCACGACGAACACGAGCGGTGCCAGTTTCACGCCGGCTGCGACGCCCACGAGCACCCCGGACCAGCGCCTCTCGGG
>DASQJO010000116.1:0-1595 GCA_035630955.1 Kineosporiaceae bacterium | reverse complement strand
CCGCCCCGACGACCACGAGCCTCTGACCGCCACCGGGCAGGTCATGGGGACGGCGCACTACCTCGCACCGGAGCTCGCGCGGGGACGGGCGGCGACCGCCGCGTCCGACATCTACGCGCTCGGGGTCGTCGCCTACGAGTGCCTGGCGGGCCGGCGGCCGTTCGAGGGCGACGACCAGATCGGCGTCGCCACCGCGCACCTCTCCGAGGAGCCCCCGCCGCTGCCCGAGACGATCTCGCCGGACGTCCGGGCCCTCGTCGCGGCGGCCATGGAGAAGGACCCGCTGCGCCGGATCGGCGGCGCGGACGTGCTCGCGGCCGCGGCCGAGTCGCTCCGCCTGCACCTGCACGGAGCGGGCCCGGGCACGAACGGGATGCCGGTGAACGGCGCGGGCACCCCCGGTACCGCACCGACCGTGTTCGGCGTCGGGGCGGCCGCGGCCGCCGGTGCAGCCGCCGCGGAGGCGTTCGGTCCGCACGGCCCCGTCGGGTCGCCTCCGTTCGGCCCGCTGCAGTCCCCGCCGTCCGGTGCGGGCGGCTACGCGGCGACCACCCCGCCCCCCGGCGCCGCGACGGCGTCCGGGGCCCTGCTCGGTGCGGACGGCGGCCCCGGCTCGCCCGACTCCGGCTACCCCGGCGTCTATCAGCGGCCGCCCACAGCCCCGCTCCCGATCGTCGACGACCCCGGCAGCGGCGGTCTCGGGGCGGCCGGACGCCGCGCCCGCTCGGTCTCGCTGCCGATGATCGCGCTCGTCGGCCTGGTCGCGGCCGTGGTCATCGGGACCCTCGTCGTCGCGCTGAGCCAGCGCGGCGCGAACGACTCCGGTGGGACGTCGACGGTACAGAACACGCCGACGCCGACGAACACCCGCCGGACGACGCGCTCCAGCCCGTCGCCGTCGAAGAGCACACCGCCGGTGATCGGCGGCACCACCCAGACCCAGGGCCCCTCGTCGTCGCGCGGCACGCCCTCGCAGAGCCGGACGACGAAGCCGACACCCAGCCCGACCAGGACCTCCAGCCCCTCACCCACGGCCACGACGAAGCCGTCGCCGTCCCCGACCCCGGTGGCGAGCGGGACCACGAGCCCGTCCCCGGTGGACTCGACGCCGTCGCCGTCGGGGCAGGGCGGAGACGGGGGAGGGAACGGCGCCGACACGGCGCTGGCGCGGGCGGGGTCGCGTTAGGTGGACACTGGTGCGTCGGGAACTGAGGGATCGCGAACGACGCGACGACGGTTGGGATGGATGCGGTGAACGACAGGCCCCACGTGCTGGGCAATCGCTACGAGGTCGGCGAACTGCTCGGCCGCGGCGGCATGGCCGAGGTCCACATCGGGAGGGACACCCGGCTGAGCCGCGTCGTCGCCATCAAGCTGCTCCGGACCGACCTCGCCCGCGACGCGACGTTCCAGGCACGGTTCCGGCGTGAGGCGCAGTCCGCCGCCGCCCTGAACCACCCCGCCATCGTGGCGGTCTACGACACCGGCGAGGAGCAGGTGGTCGAGCCGGCGGGCGGCGTCGTGAGCCTGCCGTACATCGTCATGGAGTACGTCGAGGGCCGCACGCTGCGCGAGCTCATGCACGACGGGCAGCC
>DASQJO010000115.1:0-5660 GCA_035630955.1 Kineosporiaceae bacterium | reverse complement strand
TCCGGAGTCGTCCGGTAAGACCACCGTGGCGCTGCACGCCGTGGCCAACGCCCAGCGCGCCGGGGGCATCGCGGCGTTCATCGACGCCGAGCACGCCCTCGACCCCGAGTACGCCAAGAAGCTCGGCGTCGACACCGACGCGCTGCTCGTCTCCCAGCCCGACACGGGCGAGCAGGCGCTGGAGATCGCCGACATGCTCATCCGGTCGGGCGCGCTCGACGTCATCGTCATCGACTCCGTCGCGGCTCTGGTCCCGCGGGCGGAGATCGAGGGCGAGATGGGCGACAGCCACGTCGGCCTCCAGGCCCGCCTCATGTCGCAGGCCCTGCGCAAGATCACCGGTGCGCTGAACAACTCCGGCACGACGGCGATCTTCATCAACCAGCTGCGCGAGAAGATCGGCGTCATGTTCGGCTCGCCCGAGACGACGACGGGTGGCCGGGCGCTGAAGTTCTACGCGTCGGTCCGGCTCGACGTGCGCCGCATCGAGACCCTCAAGGACGGCTCGGAGCCCGTCGGCTCCCGCACCAGGGTCAAGGTCGTCAAGAACAAGGTCAGCCCGCCGTTCAAGCAGGCCGAGTTCGACATCCTCTACGGGATCGGGATCTCCCGGGAGGGCAGTCTCATCGACATGGGTGTCGAGCAGGGGATCGTCCGCAAGTCCGGCGCCTGGTACACGTACGAGGGCGACCAGCTCGGCCAGGGCAAGGAGAACGCGCGGTCGTTCCTGCGCGACAACCCCGACCTGGCGAACGAGGTCGAGAAGCGCATCAAGGAGAAGCTCGGCGTCGGGCCGAAGCTCGACGCTCCGACGGCCGCCGTGGACGTCGACTTCTGACCCGCTGATCGACATGCCCAGCGCTCGCAGCGGCGGCGGTCCCGGCCGGGGCCGCCGCCGGCCAGGGGGAGGCGGCCACGACGCGCCCGTCCCGGGCTCGTCCGCCGACGACACGCCGGACGCCGACCCCGCGTCCGTCGCCCGCACGATCGTCCTGCGCAAGCTCACGGCGGCCCCCCGGACCCGGGCCCAGCTCGCGGACGCCCTGACCGAGCGCGGGGTGCCGGACGACGTCAGCGAGGCCACCCTCGACCGGTTCCAGGAGCTCGGCCTCGTCGACGACCAGGAGTTCGCGCGTCAGTGGGCGCGCAGCCGGCAGGCGGGCCGCGGCCTCGCCCGGCGAGCCCTCGCCTACGAGCTGCGCCAGCGCGGCGTCGAGGACGAGGTCGTCCGGAACGCCCTCGACGACCCCGGCCTCGACGACGAGCTCGAGACCGCACGCGCCCTCGTCCGTCGACGCCTCGCCGCGTCCGGCCTCGCTCCCTCGGACCCGGCCGCCTCGGGCCCCGGCGGTGACCGGGACCGCCGGATCCGGCGCGTCCTCGGCCTCCTCGCCCGCAAGGGCTACTCCGGAGCCGTCGCCGCCCGCGCCGTCCGCGAGGTCCTGGCGGAGCTCGCCGCCGACCCCGACGCCGTGCCCGCCGGCCTCGACGACTGAGTCCCGTTCGCCCGACTCGCCCCACTCTTGACAAGGATGTGGATCACGGCAAAGGTCGGAATCGCCTGGGAGCGCTCTCACCAGGGGAGTCGCTCGTCCCGGATCACCGACCTCTCCGGAGCCGCTGATGTCTCTGCGTCGGTCCCGCCCGTCCCCCTCCTCTCGTCGACACTCCCGTCGGCGCCGATCACTCGCGCTCGCCGCGACCGCCGCCCTCGCGGTCGCCCTCGGCGCGGGCGTCGTCGCCGCACCCGCCGCAGCCGCCTCGACCACCTCGACCACGAATTCGCAGGGTCACCGCCGCGACGTCCGCTTCTACGTCCCACCGCCCGACCCCGGGGCCGTCCAGCAGATCAGGTCCCTGGTCCGTAGCGGCGACCTCAAGGACGCCGTCGGCATCGCCCGCATGGTGACCACGCCGCAGGCGGTCTGGTTCAACGGCGGCACGCCCGCCCAGGTCCGCCGCGACGTCCACCGCACCGTCCAGGCGGCCGCGCGGCGGCACGCCGTGCCGATCCTCGTGGCGTACAACCTCCCGTTCCGGGACTGCGCGCAGTACTCCGCGGGCGGCGCCACCGACACGGACGCCTACCTGCGCTGGATCTCCGCGTTCGCCGCCGGCATCGGCAGGCGTCCGGCCGTCGTCATCCTCGAGCCGGACGGCCTGGGGATCATCCCCAACAACACCGATCTGAACGGCGCGAAGGAGTGGTGCCAACCCACCGCGCCCGGCGCCACACCGCAGGAGCGCTACCGAGCCCTGAACGGAGCGGTCGACCGGCTCGGCGCGCACAGCGCCACCAAGGTCTACCTCGACGGCACCCACAGCGCCTGGCTCGGCGTGGGGGACATCGCCGATCGGCTCGTCAAGGCCGGCGTCCAGCGGGCGAGGGGCTTCTTCCTCAACGTCTCGAACTTCCAGACCACGTCCCGGCAGCTGAGGTACGGCACCTGGATCTCCGAGTGCATCGCCTACGCCACCGCCGTCTCCGACGACGCAGCCCGCACCGCCCGCTTCAAGGCCTGCGCCAACCAGTACTACCCGGCGGACCCGAACGACGAGTCCACCTGGTACAAGACCGACCAGTGGTACGCCGCCAACCTCGGAAGCGCGGTCCCGACGGCGCACTTCGTCATCGACACCAGCCGGAACGGGCGCGGTCCCTGGGAGGCTCCCGCCGACCACCCGGCCGGCGACCCCGAGGTGTGGTGCAACCCGCCGGACCGCGGGCTCGGCCTGCGCCCGACCACCCGCACCGGCAACCCGCTCGCCGACGCATTCCTCTGGATCAAGACGCCGGGTCAGTCCGACGGGCAGTGCCATCGCTGGACGTCCGGGCCCGTCGACCCCGTCCGGGGGATCGTCGACCCGCCGGCCGGCGCCTGGTTCCCGCAGATGGCGATCGAGCTCGTCCGCAACGCGGATCCGCCGATCGTCCGCTGACGTCGCCGCCGTGACGCCCGGGAACGAGCTCCCGGGCGTCACGGCGCGTACGGCGCCGCACGTACCCTGGAGGCGCCATGACGACGACGACCGCGACGGCCGCCCGCACCTACGAGGTGCGGACCTTCGGCTGCCAGATGAACGTGCACGACTCCGAGCGCCTGGCGGGCCTGCTCGAGGCCGCCGGCTACGTGCGCGCGACGGCCGACGAGCAGGCCGACGTCGTCGTCCTCAACACCTGCGCCGTCCGCGAGAACGCGGACAACAAGCTCTACGGCAACCTCGGCCACCTCGCCCCGGTCAAGGCCCGCCGCCCGGGCATGCAGATCGCCGTCGGCGGCTGCCTCGCGCAGAAGGACCGCGACGTCATCGTCCGCAAGGCGCCCTGGGTCGACGTCGTCTTCGGCACGCACAACATCGGGTCGCTGCCGGCGCTGCTCGAGCGCGCCCGGCACAACGAGGAGGCGCAGGTCGAGATCCTCGAGTCCCTCGAGGTCTTCCCCTCGACCCTCCCGACGCGCCGCGAGTCCGCCTACGCGGCGTGGGTCTCGATCAGCGTCGGCTGCAACAACACCTGCACGTTCTGCATCGTCCCCAGCCTGCGCGGCAAGGAGAAGGACCGCCGCCCCGGCGAGATCCTCGCCGAGATCGAGGCCCTCGTCGCGCAGGGCGCGATCGAGATCACCCTGCTCGGGCAGAACGTCAACACCTACGGCGTCGAGTTCGGTGACCGTGCCGCGTTCGCGAAGCTGCTGCGTGCCTGTGGCGAGGTCGAGGCCCTCGAGCGGGTCCGCTTCACCAGCCCGCACCCCGCGGCCTTCACCGACGACGTCGTCGAGGCGATGGCCCGGACCCCGAACGTCATGCCGCAGCTGCACATGCCGCTGCAGTCCGGCTCGGACCGCGTCCTGAAGGCGATGCGCCGTTCCTACCGGGCCGAGCGCTTCCTCGGGATCGTCGACCGCGTGCGCGCCGCGATCCCGGACGCCGCCCTGTCGACCGACGTCATCGTCGGCTTCCCCGGCGAGACCGAGGAGGACTTCCAGGCCACCCTCGACGTCGTCGCCGCCGCCCGGTTCGCGCAGGCGTTCACCTTCCAGTACTCGCCGCGCCCCGGGACGCCGGCCGCCTCCCTCCCCGGCCAGCTCCCCAAGGCCGTCGTGCAGGAGCGGTACGAGCGGCTCGTCGCCCTCCAGGAGGAGATCTCCTGGCAGGAGAACCGACGCCAGGAGGGCCGCACGCTCGAGGTCCTCGTCGCCGAGGGCGAGGGCCGCAAGGACGGCGCGACCGCACGGCTGTCCGGACGGGCCCCTGACAACCGCCTCGTCCACTTCGCGCTGCCCGCCGGCCTGCCGGACGCCGACGCGCCCCGTCCCGGCGACGTCGCCACCGTAGGCGTCACCTACGGCGCGCCGCACCATCTCGTCGCCGACGCAGCGCTCGCGGACGGACCCTTCGCGGTCCGCCGCACCCGCGCCGGCGACGCCTGGGAACGCCGCGAGGCCGCCGCCAGGCAACCGGCCACGGACGGCGCGGTGCCGGCCGGCGTCCTGCTCGGCATGCCCGCCCTGCGCCGGGCGTGAGCGCGGACGACGCCCCCCGGCCGCTCGTCGCGATCGTCGGTCCGACGGCGAGCGGCAAGACCGCGCTCGCCGTCGAGGTCGCGCTGCGCCTGGGCGGCGAGGTCGTCAACGCCGACGCGTTCCAGCTCTACCGCGGCATGGACGTCGGCACGGCCAAGCCGACGACCGCGGAGCGCCGCGGCGTCCCGCACCACCTGCTCGACGTCCTCGACGTGCACGAGGAGGCCACCGTCGCCGCGTACCAGCGGATGGCGGCGGCGGCGCTCGACGACATCGCCGGTCGGGGCCGCACCGCCCTGCTCGTCGGGGGGTCGGGCCTCTACGTCCGGGCGGTGCTCGACGGCCTGGAGATCCCGCCGACGGACCCCGGCGTCCGCGCGCGGCTGGAGGCCGAGCTCGCCGCCGTCGGGGCTCCCGCCCTGCACGCGCGCCTGGCCGAGCGCGATCCCGCCGCCGCCGGCGCGATCCTCGCGACCAACGGCCGCCGCGTCGTCCGGGCGCTGGAGGTCAACGAGATCACCGGCCGCCCGTTCCGCGCCGCGCTCCCGGACGGCAGCTACGTCCGGCCCGCCGTCCAGGTCGGGCTCGACGTGCCCCGCGACGAGCTCGACGCCCGGATCGCCGACCGCGTGCACCGGATGTGGCGCGAGGGCCTCGTCGACGAGGTCCGCGCCCTCGAGCACCGGGGCCTGCGCACGTCGCGGACGGCGTCCCGCGCCCTCGGCTACGCCCAGGTGCTGCGCATGCTCGCCGGCGAGCTCACCGAGGCCGAGGCGATCACGGACACGATCGGTGCCACCCGCCGCTTCGCACGGCGCCAGGACTCGTGGTTCCGCCGCGACCGGCGCGTCGTCCGGGTCCCGTACGACGCCCCCGACCTCGCCGACCGGGTCGCGGCCCTAGTCTCGGACCCGTGACGCGCGAGGTCCCCTTCACCAAGGGCCACGGGACGCAGAACGACTTCGTGCTGCTCGACGACCGCACCGGCGCGGTCGAGCTGGGTGCGACCCTCGTCCGCGAGCTCGCGGACCGGCGCGCGGGTCTGGGCGGCGACGGCGTGATCCGTGTCGTCGCGAGCGAGCGCCTCCCGGAGGGCGCCGCGGTGCTCGCCGAGGAGCCCGCCGCCACCTGGTTCAT
>DASQJO010000114.1:0-7590 GCA_035630955.1 Kineosporiaceae bacterium | reverse complement strand
GACGGAGTATGCTTGAGCGTTCGTCCGGCAGGTCCGGGCGCGCTTCGAGCCCTCCAACGTCTTCCGTTCCCGCCGTCGACACGGCGCTGGAACAGGCACCGGAGCGGGATCCACGACCACCTCGAGCAGAAAGTGTGAGCGCCACCTTGCCCGCGTTGATGACGATGACGAAGTCACCGGTGTCCACGTGCGGGGCGAAGGTCGGCTTGTGCTTGCCGCGCAGCAGCGAGGCCACGTGCGTGGCGAGCCGGCCGAGGACGACGTCCGTCGCGTCGATCACGTGCCAGCGCCGCTCGACCTCGGCGGCCTTGGGGGTGTAGGTGCGCACAGTCGTAGCCTTCGTCCTCGTCGCAGGTGGTGTCGCCACGGCCCCCGCCGACGCGCTGCCCGGCTCGGGCCGGACGCGCAGAACTAAGGAGCACAACGACCGTTAAGGTTACCCCGTGCGCCGGCGGGGGGTCAAAACGCGGGACGACCGTCACCGCTCCCGGACGACTCTCGCCTCGTCCCACACCGGCTCGGACGCCTCGTAGACCCGGCCGTCGGCCCCGAACACGAGGAAGCGGTCGAACGAGCGCGCGAACCACCGGTCGTGCGTCACGGCGACGACGGTGCCCTCGAAGGCCGCCAGCCCCTGCTCGAGGGCCTCGGCGGAGTGCAGGTCGAGGTTGTCCGTCGGCTCGTCGAGCAGGAGCAGCGTCGCGCCCGACAGCTCCAGCAGGAGAATCTGGAACCGCGCCTGCTGGCCGCCCGACAGCGAGTCGAACGGCTGCTCGGCCGCCCGCGCGAGCTCGTACCGGTCCAGCGCCCGGCTCGCGGGCTCCCGGGGGAGGCCCTCGCGGTGCGCGGTCCCCCGGTGCAGGACGTCGAGCAGCGTGCGCCCGCTCAGTTCCGGGTGCTCGTGCGTCTGCGCGAACCAGCCGGGACGCACGCGCGCGCCGAGGCGGGCGACCCCGGTGTGCGACACCAGCGGTACGGGCAGCTCGTCGACGGGCCGGTGCTCGGCGTCGGGATCCGAGCCGCCCGCGGCGAGCAGCCGCAGGAAGTGCGACTTGCCGGAGCCGTTCGACCCGAGCACGGCGACGCGCTCGCCGAACCACACCTCGAGGTCGAACGGGCGCATCAGGCCGGTGAGCTCGAGCTGCTCGCAGACGACGGCCCGCTTGCCGGTACGCCCCCCGCGCAGCCGCATGGTGACGTTCTGCTCGCCCGGCGTCTCCAGCGGCGGCCCGGCGTCCTCGAACCGCTTCAGCCGCGTCAGGGCGGCCTGGTAGCGCGACGCCAGGCCGTCGTTGTACGCGGCCTTCGTCTTGTACATCTGCACGAGCGCCTTGAGCTTGGCGTGCTCCTCGTCCCAGCGCCGGCGCAGCTCCTCCAGCCGCGCGTTCCGCTCCTCGCGGGCCGCGTGGTAGGTGGCGAAACCGCCGCCGTGCGTCCACGCGGTGGCGCCCGCCGGACCGGGCTCGAGGGTCACGATCCGCTGCGCGGCCCACGCGAGCAGCTCGCGGTCGTGGGAGACGAGCAGCACCGTCTTCGGCGTCTCGCGCAGGCGCTCCTCGAGCCACCGCTTGCCGGGGACGTCAAGGTAGTTGTCGGGCTCGTCGAGCAGCAGCACCTCGTCGGGGCCGCGCAGCAGGGCCTCGAGCACCAGCCGCTTCTGCTCACCGCCCGACAGGGTCCGGACGGCGCGGTACTGGCACCGGTCGAACGGGACGCCGAGGGCGGCGATGGTGCACACGTCCCAGAGGGTCTCGGCGTCGTAGCCGCCGGCGTCCGCCCAGTCGGCGAGAGCCTGCGCGTACCGCAGCTGCGTGGGCTCGTCGTCCGTCTCCATCATCGCGAGCTCGGCCTCGTCGAGGGCGAGCGCCGCCGCCCGGACCCGGGGCGGCGCGACGGAGACGAGCAGGTCGCGCACCGTGCTCTCGTCGCGCACCGAGCCGACGAACTGGCGCATCACGCCGAGCCCCCCGCTGCGCCCCAGCGACCCCTCGTGCGGCTCGAGGTCGCCGGCGATGATCCGCAGCAGGGTCGTCTTGCCGGTGCCGTTCGGGCCGACGAGGGCGACGGTGGCGCCGTCACCGACGCGGAAGGTCACGTCACCGAGCAGGGGCCGGCCGTCGGGCAGGGAGAACGCGATGCCGTTGACGTCGACGTGGCCCATGCAGGCCAGTGTGCAGGCGGGCCCGGAGCGGCCGCGCGGGAGTTTCCGCGCGGCCGGGCGACGCGTGGGTCAGGACCGGCCGAGAGTGGGGCGGTCGGTGGCGTCGCGCTCGATCGCGGCGTCGGCCTCCTGGTAGTCCACCACGTGCACCGCGGCCTCCTCGGCGCCGGCGGCGCCGCCGTCGATGCCGACGTCGTAGCCCACGAGGTCCTTCTCGGCGTCGCCGGTGCCCCCGGCGTCCGGGTCGACCAGCCGCCCGGCGCGCGCGTCGCCCACCTCGCCGTCGTCGACGACGCCGTCCTCGAACACGTCGTCCGGGACGTCGGCCGAGCCGTAGTCGATGTCGTCGGGCACGTCCCCGCCCTCGCCCGCGCGCACGGCGGGCTCGCCCTCGACGAGGTCGACCTCCATGTTCGGGTCGGGCTCCTCCTCCGAGAGGCGCTGGTCGAGCGTCTCGCCCTCGCGCTCCTCGGTCAGCGTCGTGCCGAACTTGTCGAGGGCGAGCGGACGCTCCGGCGGCGAGTAGCCCTGCTCGAGGACGGTGTCCATGCCGTCCTCGGCCAGCTCGTCCTCCGGACTGATGATGCCGTCCTGGTCCTGCTCGTAGTCGTCGCGTTCCCAGATCCCGTACGTCACCCTCCCGACCTTTCCACTCCCGTCCGGGCGGCACCACTCGGCAGTGCAGGAGACCGGCAGGATGGCCCCCGTGGACGTCTCGGACCGCGATCTCGGCCCCCACCGGCTCTCCCCCGTCCGCGCCCGCTACCTCGCGGCCGCCCGGACGGCCGTGGAACTGCTCGCCGCACCCGAGCTCGAGCAACGCTGGGACGAGGCGAGCGTGCTCCAGGAGTTCGGCGTCGCCGACCTCGCCGGTCACCTCGCGCTGGCCGGCGTCCTGCTCGTCGAGACGCTGCTCGACGAGCCCGACCCCCGCTCACCCGAGCCGATCACGGGCGGGCAGTACTACGCCAGGTTCGAGGGCAGCGAGGACGTCGGCTCCGACCTCAACGTCGCCGTCCGGGAGCGGTCGCACACGGTCGCGGTGCACGGCCGCGAGCAGGTCCTGGCGACCGCGTCGCAGGCGCTGGAGCGGCTCGCCGACCGGCTCGTCGCCGAGCCCGCCGACCGTCAGGTGGCCTCGCGCGGGCTCGCGCTGACGCTCGACGAGTTCCTACGGACGCGGTGCGTCGAGCTCGCCGTCCACGTCGAGGACCTCGAGCTCTCCGTCGGCCTCGGGCCCGGTCTGACGGCGGCGGACCCGGTGCCGGACGTGCCGGACGACGTCGTCGCGGACGCGGTCGCCGTGCTCGTCGAGACCGCGATCGCGCGCAACGGCACGCGAGCGGTGCTGACGGCCCTGTGCCGGCGCGAGCGCGACCACGTGGACGCGCTCCGCGCCCTCTAGACAGTCCCAGGGGGGAGGGTGCGGACGGCGCGCGCGGCGGCGGCCCGGGCGGCGAGCTCGCCGTCCGGCGGGTAGACGACCTCCTCGAGGACGAGCCCGCACGCCGGGGCGACGGTCACGCCGGGGTCGCGGACGCCGCCGGCCAGCACCTCCGCAGGCCATCCGAGGGGCCGGCGTCCGGCACCGACGGCGAGCGCTCCGCCGACGAGGGCGCGGACCATGGAGTGGCAGAAGGCGTCGGCGACCACGCGGGCGACGACGAGTCCGTCGGCGTCCCTGGCCCAGGAGTACTCGAGCAGGGTGCGGACGGTCGTGGCGCCCTCGCGGCCCCGGCAGAAGGCGGCGAAGTCGTGCAGCCCCTCCAGGCCCCGGCTCGCCTCGTCCATGGCCGGGACGTCGAGCGGTCCGGGTGCCGGCGCGACGTGTCGGCGGAGCAGTGGCGGGACGCCCGCGGGGTCGTCGCAGAGCCGGTAGGCGTAACGGCGGCGTAGCGCGGAGAAGCGGGCGTCGAAGCCGGCGGGGGCGGGCTGGGCCGCGCGGACGCGCACGTCGGACGGCAGCACGCCGCGCAGCCGGCGCAGCAGCGCAGCCTCGGGCGGGGCGGCCGAGCGGCCGGGGAGCGCCGCCCACGCATCGACCGGGACGTCGACGTGGCACACCTGTCCGGTCGCATGGACGCCGGCGTCGGTCCGCCCGGCGACGACGAGGCCGAAACCGGACGACGGCGTCCGCAGCACGGTGGCCAGGGCCTCGCCGAGCACGCCGGCGACGGTGCGCCGCCCGGGCTGCATGGCCCACCCGGAGAAGTCCGTGCCGTCGTACTCGAGGTCGAGGCGGACCCGCAGGCCGTCGGCGTCAGGCCCCCGCAGACGCAGCGACCCGCCCCGCTCGGCGTCCTCCGTGGAGGCGCCGGGCGGGACGGGTCCCTCGGTGCGTGGAGCGGTCAGGCCTCGTCGCCCTCGTCGCCCTCGGCATCGGCGGCGGCATCGGCGGTGCTCGCCTCGGCCGGCGTCCGCTCGCCGGCCGTCGCGTCGGCCGCGTCGCCGGGCTCGTCGCTCGCGCCGATCGCCTCGTCGACGGCCTGGGTCGTCGACAGCTCCTCGGCGTCCGCGTCGGCCGGCTCGGCGACGGCGGTGGCGGCGGCGGCGGCAGCGGCAGCAGCCGCGGCGCCGGTGCCGGACGCCGACCCGCGGGCCGACCGCCGGGTGGCGGCCTCCGCCTCGCGGACCGTCGCCTGCCGCGCGCTCACCGGCTCGAGGACGAGCTCGATGACCGCCATCGGGGCGTTGTCGCCCTTCCGGTTGCCGATCTTCGTGATGCGGGTGTAGCCGCCGTGACGGTCGGCCATCACCGGCGCGATCTCGGTGAACAGCTCGTGGACGACGCCCTTGTCGCGCACGACGGTGAGCACCCGCCGGCGGGCGGCGAGGTCGCCGCGCTTGGCGAAGGTGATGAGGCGCTCGGCCAGAGGGCGCACCCGCTTGGCCTTCGCCTCGGTCGTCGTGATCCGGCGGTGGGCGAACAGCTGGGTGGCGAGGCCCGCCAGCAGCAGCCGCTCGTGCGCCGGGCCGCCGCCGAGGCGCGGACCCTTGGTGGGCGTGGGCATGTCTGTCGTTCTCCCTCAGTCGGCCCGCCAGCCGCCGCAACCTCGCGACGGGTGCGGAAGGTGATCAGAGCTGCTCGTCCTCGGCGAAGGACATGTCGTCGTCCGCACCGTAGCTGTCGACGACGAGGGCGGGGTCGAACCCGGGCGGGCTGTCCTTGAGCGCGAGACTCATGCCGGCCAGCTTCTGCTTGACCTCGTCGATCGACTTCGCGCCGAAGTTGCGGATGTCGAGCAGGTCGGCCTCGCTGCGGGCCACCAGCTCGCCCACGGTGTGGATGCCCTCGCGCTTCAGGCAGTTGTAGGAGCGGACCGTGAGGTCGAGCTCCTCGATCGGCAGGGCCAGGTCGGCGGCCAGCGCGGCGTCCGACGGCGACGGGCCCATGTCGATGCCCTCGGCCTCGACGTTGAGCTCGCGGGCCAGCCCGAAGAGCTCGACGAGCGTCTTGCCGGCGCTCGCCATCGCGTCACGGGGCTGCGTGGAGGGCTTGGTCTCGACGTCGACGATGAGCCGGTCGAAGTCGGTGCGCTGCTCGACGCGGGTGGCCTCGACCTTGTACGTCACCTTGAGCACCGGCGAGTAGATGGAGTCGACCGGGATGCGGCCGATCTCCTGGTCGCCGGACTTGTTCTGCTGCGCCGACACGTAGCCGCGGCCGCGCTCGACCGTCAGCTCCATCTCGAGCTTGCCCTTGGCGTTGATCGTCGCGATCTGCAGGTCGGGGTTGTGGACCTCGACCCCCGCCGGCGGCGCGATGTCCGCGGCGGTGACGGTGCCCGGGCCCTGCTTGCGCAGGTACATGACGACCGGTTCGTCGTGCTCGCTGGAGACGACGAGCTGCTTGATGTTGAGGATCAGCTCGGTGACGTCCTCCTTCACCCCCGGGACGGTGGTGAACTCGTGCAGGACGCCGTCGATCCGGATGCTCGTGACTGCGGCACCGGGGATGGAGGACAGCAGCGTGCGGCGCAGGCTGTTGCCGAGGGTGTAGCCGAAGCCGGGCTCGAGGGGCTCGATGACGAACCGGGACCGGCTGTCACCGACGACCTCCTCGGTCAGCGTCGGGCGCTGTGCGATCAGCATCGCGTGTTTCCCTTCCTCGCGAACGTCCGCCATATGACGTTCGGCGAAACTCCCCGCCCATCCGTCCGGACGGGGAGGTGGTGCTTACTTCGAGTAGAACTCGACGATGAGCTGCTCCTGCACGGGGGTGTCGATGACCGGCCGCGCGGGCAGCCCGTGCACGAGGATGCGCATCCGGTTGGGGATGACCTCGAGCCAGGCCGGCACCATCCGCTCGCCCTGGGTGGCCCGGGCGATGATGAACGGGGTGAGCTCCAGGGAGCTCTGCCGGACCTCGACGATGTCGTTCTCGCTGACCCGGTAGCTCGGGATGTCCACCTTCACGCCGTTGACGAGGAAGTGGCCGTGCCGCACGAGCTGTCGGGCGGCGTCCCGGGACGGCGCGAAGCCGGCCCGGTAGACGACGTTGTCGAGGCGGGACTCGAGGATGCGCAGGAGGTTCTCGCCGGTCCGGCCGGAACGGCGGTTGGCCTCCTCGTAGTAACCGCGGAACTGCTTCTCGAGGACGCCGTAGATGCGCGCGGTCTTCTGCTTCTCGCGCATCTGGAGCAGGTACTCGCTCTCCTTGGTGCGCGCGCGACCGTGCTCACCCGGCGGGTAGGGCCGGATCTCGATCGGGCACTTCGGGGACTCGCACTTGGCCCCCTTGAGGAAGAGCTTCGTCTTCTCGCGCCGGCACCGCTTGCAGTCGGGCCCGTTGTAACGCGCCATGGTGTTTCAGGTCTCCTGTCGGTGTTCTCGGGTCAGACGCGGCGGCGCTTGGGAGGCCGGCAGCCGTTGTGCGGGGTCGGTGTGACGTCCTGGATCGACCCGACCTTGAGGCCCGTGGCCTGCAGCGAGCGGATCGCGGTCTCACGGCCGGAGCCGGGACCCTTGACGAAGACGTCGACCTTGCGCATGCCGTGCTCCTGGGCGCGGCGCGCGGCGGCCTCGGCGGCCATCTGCGCCGCGAACGGCGTCGACTTGCGCGATCCCTTGAAGCCCACCTGACCGGCGGACGCCCACGAGATCACCGCCCCGGTCGGGTCGGTGATGGACACGATCGTGTTGTTGAACGTGCTCTTGATGTGGGCGTGGCCGTGGGAGACGTTCTTCTTCTCCTTGCGGCGCGGCTTGCGCGCCGCCCCACTCGCGGCCCTCTTCTGCGGAGGCATCTGCCGAGAACTCCTACGTTGGCTGGTCCGCCGGCTGCTCGCCGGCCCGTCTGATGTGCGAAAGCTTGTGAGGCCCCCCGGAACCACGCTGGCCCTTCGGGGGCAGTCGGGGGACGACCACGTGGCCCTGGGGTCCACGGGGGCGAAGCCCCCGTGCGTTTACTTCTTCCCGGCCTTCTTCTT
>DASQJO010000113.1:0-5005 GCA_035630955.1 Kineosporiaceae bacterium | reverse complement strand
AACGTCGAGCTCGCGCGTCTCGCCGACGCCCTGCGCGACGACAGCCGGGTCTCCCACGGCTGTCGACTCGCGGTGCTGACCTTCGACGTCGAGGCGCGCGTCGTCCTCCCGCTCACCCCCGCAGCCGATCTCCACGCCGCTCCGGCGCTCGCCGCCACCCGCCCTGGCACCGACTACGCGTCCGTCTTCCAGCTGCTGCGGCGCCAGATCGAACGCGACCTCACCGGGCTGCGCATAGCCCGCCTGCGTCCGCTGCGTCCTCTCGTCGTCCTCGTCACCGACGGCCGGCCCACGCGCGGCCACTGGCCACCGGCGCACGCCGCCCTGACCGACCCGGGCTGGGAGGGCGCAGCGGACATCCTCGCCTTCGGCGTCGGCAACGCGTCAGCGCTCACCCTCCGCCGTCTCGGCACGGCCGGCACCCATGTACCGGAGGCCTCGGGACGGGCGTCTGGACATGAGGCCGTACGTCGGGTGCGCCTCGTCGCGCCCGTCATGTCCTTCGTCCTCGACGCGCTCGGACATCCCTCGACGTCGGCCATCGCGCCGACTCCGCGCAGCGGCGCGCACGAGCCCGACAGCTGGCCGTCACTGGACGAGCTGATCCGATGACCCGGCCGACACACCCCCGCCCTGCCCGGCTCCGGCGCCGGCGAGATCCGCCAGAGCCTCGAGGACGGCGCCCGCGACGTCCTCGGGCGTGCGACCGTCCGTCGCCACGTCCGCGTCCGCCGCCGCCCGGTAGACGGCGAGCCGGTCCCGATGGAGCCGGTCCAGTCCCGGACGGGCCAGCACCGGGCGTCCCGGGTCCCCGCCCACACGCGCCAGCACCACGGGATGCGACACCTCGAGGTGCACGACGACCGCGTCGCGGAGCAGGGCGCGCGTCCCCGCGTCCTCGAGCGCGCCGCCGCCGAGCGCCACGACCCGATCGCCCCCGTCGGTGACCAGCTCGGCGACGACCTCGCGCTCGAGAGCCCGGAAGACCGGCTCCCCGTCGGTCTCGAAGATCTCCCGCGGCGTCCGGCCGGTCCGCGCCGTCAGCTCGTCGTCGCTGTCGACGAAGGGGACACTCAGCCGCTCGGCCAGCAGCCGCCCGACCGTCGACTTGCCCGCCCCCATGAAGCCCACGAGGACGACGGGCCGACGTCCCGGTCGAAGGGTCACGCAGGGCAGTGTGCCAGGCGCGGCGAGCAGCCCGGATCGGCCGGGGCCGGGGGATACGGTGACCTCATGGACAAGGTGGTCGAGAGCGCGGCGGAGGCCGTCGCCGACATCGGGGACGGTTCCAGCCTCGCCGTCGGCGGCTTCGGGCTCAGCGGCATCCCGTGGATCCTCATCGACGCCCTGCTCGCCCAGGGGGCAGGCGACCTCACCGTCGTCTCCAACAACTGCGGCGTCGACGGCGCCGGCCTCGGCGTACTGCTCGGGGAGCACCGGATCTCTCGGATCATCGCCAGTTACGTCGGCGAGAACAAGGAGTTCGCCCGGCAGTTCCTCGCCGGCGAGGTCGAGGTCCAGCTCACGCCGCAGGGCACGCTCGCGGAGAAGCTGCGCGCCGGCGGGGCCGGCATCCCCGCCTTCTTCACACCGACCGGTGTGGGGACGCCGGTCTCCCAGGGCGGCCTCCCCTGGCGCTACGGGCCCGACGGCGACGTCGTCCTGGCCTCGCCGCCCAAGGAGGTCCGGACCTTCGGCGGCCGCGAGTGCGTCCTCGAGGAGTCGATCACCACGGACTACGCCCTCGTCCGGGCCGCGGTCGGCGACCGGCACGGCAACCTCGTCTTCCACAAGGCCGCGCGGAACTTCAACCCCGTCGTGGCCATGGCCGGCGCGGTCACCGTCGCGGAGGTCGAGGAGCTCGTCGACCCCGGCGAGCTCGACCCCGACGACGTCCACCTGCCCGGCATCTTCGTGCAGCGCGTCGTCGCGCTGACCCCCCAGCAGGCCGCCGACAAGCGGATCGAGCGGCGCACGGTCCGTCCGCGCACCGGAGAGGAGGCCTGAGCGTGGCGCTCAGCAGGAACGAGCTCGCCGCCCGCGCCGCCCGGGAGCTGCGTGACGGCCAGTACGTCAACCTCGGGATCGGGCTGCCCACCCTCGTCCCGAACTACCTGTCACCCGGCATCGAGGTCGTCCTGCAGTCCGAGAACGGGATCCTCGGCGTCGGGCCGTACCCGTTCGAGGGCGAGGAGGACCCGGACCTCGTCAACGCCGGCAAGGAGACCGTCACCGTCCTGCCCGGGGCGTCGTTCTTCGACTCCGCGACGTCCTTCGGCATGATCCGCGGCGGCCACGTCGACGTCGCCATCCTCGGGGCGATGCAGGTCAGCTCCGTCGGCGACCTCGCGAACTGGATGATCCCCGGGAAGATGGTCAAGGGCATGGGCGGCGCCATGGACCTCGTGCACGGCGCGCGCCGGGTCGTCGTCCTCATGGAGCACGTCGCGAAGGACGGCAGCCACAAGCTCCTCGACCACTGCTCGCTCCCGCTCACCGGGCAGGGCGTCGTCGACGAGGTCATCACCGACCTCGCCGTGCTCGACGTCACGCCGCACGGTTTCGTCCTCCGGGAGCTCGCTCCCGGGGTGACCCTGGACGAGGTGCGGGCGGCCACGGGAGCCCCCGTCCACGCCTGACCGGCGGTGACCTCGGAGACGGGCCTCGGCGTCCGACTGCCCGAGAGGCCTCCGCGCCCCCAGACCCGCGTCAACCTCATGGGCGCGTTGGCGGCCACTGCCGTGGCCGCGTTCGCGCTGGTCGTGGCGCTGATGACGGAGATCTCGCCGCCGCACGAGCTCGCCCTGGTCTTCGTCGCCGTCATCCCGGTGCTGGGTGCCGTGGCCCTGCCCGTGGTGGTGTCCCGCGCCCGCGCCGAGCGCGACGACACACTCGCGTGGTTCGCCGCCGGGCTGGCGGTGTCGGTGGCCGCGGCGGCGCTGCAGTCGCTGTCCTTCCCCGGGCTGTTCACGGGCGGCGGTCCGCTGACGACGGGCTCGACCGGCAACGCCCTGCTCTACCTCGTCATGCACGTCGCGATGCCGCTCGGGGTCATCGTCGGAGCCCTCGGCGTCCCCGGCCGGTGGCGACGGTGGTTCGTGTGGACGGGCCTCGCGATCGTGCTCGTCTGCGCCCTCGACCTCGTCCCGGTGCCGCCCCTCGTGCTCCCGGGCGGCCGCTACTCGG
The DNA here is from genome assembly GCA_035630955.1 of Kineosporiaceae bacterium. Taxonomy (GTDB): domain Bacteria; phylum Actinomycetota; class Actinomycetes; order Actinomycetales; family Kineosporiaceae; genus DATKNA01. The sequence continues at coordinate 1,819 of DASQJO010000113.1, read as the reverse complement.
CGACCCTCATCGTCGCCCAGCTCGTCGTCGCCTGGTTCATCGCCGCCGCCGCCGTCCTGTGGGTCCGCCGGACCGGGCCGTCGGTGACCGCGCTGCGCGGCTGGGCCGGCGTCGCGCTCACCCTCTCGGGGTACGACCTGGTGCTGAGCGCGATCGCCGGCCAGCGGTACACCAGCGTGTGGTGGGCCAGCCTCTCGCTGCGGACCGCCACCTACGCCGTCCTCGCCGCCGGGGCCGGGGGCGCCGTCCTCGCGGAGCTGCGCCGCCTCGAGCAGTACACCGACCGGGAGCTCGACCGCAGCGACGCACGCCTGCGCGGCTCGATGGCCGTGACGAACCGGCTGCTCGACAGCGCCGAGCGCTTCAGCGGCGCCGTGACCGCCGCCGACGTCGGCTCCGTCCTGGTCTCCGCGGGGCTCAGCGTCACCGGGCTCGACCGAGCCTGCGTCATCGTCGTCGACCCCGACTCCGGCCGCTTCGAGGCCGTCGCCAGTGCCGGTTACGACGACGAGACGCTGCGCCTGCTCACCCGGCCGTCGTCCCGGGAGGCCTCCATCCCCGGTGCCGTCGCGCTGCGCACTGGCCGCCCCGTCTACTCCGTGCCCGGCCGGCGCCCCGACGCCGAGTACCCCGACCTCGCGCGGATGCCCGCGCACGCGGGGACGGAGGCGATCGCCGTCCTGCCGCTCACGGCGGCGGCCGAGGTCGTCGGCCTGTTCGCCGTCTCGGGCGGCCGCATGCACGAGTTCGACGAGACCGAGCGCGAGGTGCTCGGCGCGCTCGCGGCGCAGGCCGGCCAGGCCCTGCAGCGGGCACTCCTCTACGAGCGGCAGCTGCGTACCGCCGAGGTGCTGCAGCGCGGCCTGCTGCCGCAGCGTCTTCCGGCCGTCCCCGGCATCGCCATGGCGGCCCGGTACGCGCCCGGCGCCGCCGGCCTGCGCGTCGGCGGCGACTGGTACGACGCCATCCCCGTCCCCGGCGACCGCCTCGCGCTGGTCATGGGCGACGTCATGGGCAAGGGTGTCGACGCCGCGACACGGATGTCCCAGATCCGCGGCGCGGTCCGGGTGCTCGCCGCCGTGGACCCCGAGCCCGCCGCCGTGGCCGCGGGCCTCGACCTCATGGCCGGGGAGCTCGCCGAGGACCAGATCGTCACTCTCGTGTACCTGCTGCTCGACCCGGCCACGGGCGAGGGCCTCATCGCCCGGCTCGGCCATCTCCCGCCGCTCGTCGTGCCGCCCGACGGGGAGCCGCGCGTGCTCGACGGCGCGAGCTCGCCCCCGCTCGGCGTCCCCGGCGCGGTCCGCGAGCAGGCACGGCTCACCGTGGAGCCCGGCGCGGTGCTCGTCTTCTTCACCGACGGCCTCGTCGAGGAGCGCCGCACCGGCCTGGACGTCGGCCTGCCCGCCCTCGCCGCGGAGAGCCGCCGGCTGGCCGACCAGGGCCTGGACGTCGAGGGCTTCGCGGACGCCGTCCTCACGCTCGGCGCCGCGGACGGCGGCCGCCCCGACGACGTCTGCGTCCTGGTCGTCCGGCGCGAGCCGGGCGCGGCCGCGGACGGCGACGAGGGCACCCGCGTCGACGCCGCGATGACGCTCGCCGCCGAACCCACCAGCGGTGCCGCCGCCCGCCGCTTCGTGGAGCGCTCGCTCACCCGCGTCCCCGCGGACCCCGAACGGCTCGAGGCCGTCGTCCTGCTGGCCAGCGAGCTGGTCACCAACGCCGTGCTGCACGCCGCCGCGCCGTCGGAGGTCCGGCTGCGCGTGCGGCACGGCCGCGTCCGGCTGGAGGTGCACGACCCGTCGCCGCTGCTGCCGTC
>DASQJO010000112.1:0-6859 GCA_035630955.1 Kineosporiaceae bacterium | reverse complement strand
CACCTCCTGCTCGGCAAGGGCGAGGAGACCAGTGGCGGTCGCGACAAGTCCTCGATCCTTGCCGACACCATCGAGGCGCTCATCGGCGCCGTCTACGTGGAGCACGGCATCGATGTCGCCACCGCGTTCGTGCACCGGCTGGTCGACCCGCTGCTCACGTCGTCCGCCGAGCTCGGCGCGGGCCTGGACTGGAAGACGAGCCTGCAGGAGCTCACCGCGGGGCTCGACCTCGGCGTCCCCGAGTACGTGGTGACCGAGGAGGGCCCCGACCACTCCAAGACCTTCCACGCGTCGGTCCTCGTGCGGGGCAGCGTGCGCGGCAAGGGCAGCGGCAGGAGCAAGAAGGAGGCCGAGCAGGGCGCAGCGGCCGCGGCGTTCGACTCGCTGAAGGCCGCGGAGTCCCAGAACGGCTCGGGACCGGGCCCCATCCCGCCCTCGCCCGCCTGACCCGCGGTGCCCGAGCTCCCCGAGGTCGAGGTCGTCCGCCGCGGCCTGGCCCGCTGGGTGATCGGCGCCCGCGTCGACGGCGTCGAGGTGCTGCACCCGCGCGTCGTCCGCTGGCACGAGGCGGGTCCGGTCGACTTCGCCGCCCGGCTCACCGGCGCCGTCGTCCGCGACGTGGCGCGCCGCGGCAAGTTCCTGTGGGTGGAGCTGGACACCGGAGAGGCGCTCCTCGCACACCTCGGCATGAGCGGACAGCTCGTGCTCCAGCCTCCGGACACCGAGGCCGAGCGCCACCTGCGCGTCCGGATCACCCTCGACGGCGGTTCCGCCGAGGGCCGGGAGCTGCGCTTCGTCGACCAGCGGATGTTCGGCGGCCTGGACGTCGTCCCGCTCGTCCCCACCCCGGACGGCGGCCCCGGCGGCCGCGGAGGCGCCGACCCCGGCGCCTGGACGCCGTCCGGCCCGTGGCTCCCGCCGCAGGTGACGCACATCGCCCGCGACCCGCTGGACCCGACCCTCGACGAGACGGCCCTGGTCGCCCGGTGGCGCACCCGGCGCACCGGCGCCAAGCGCGCCCTGCTCGACCAGACGCTCGTCTCCGGCGTCGGCAACATCTACGCCGACGAGGCCCTCTGGCGCGCGGGGCTGCACTACGCCCGCGCGACCGACGCCATGACCAGACCCGCGGTCCGGGGGCTGCTCGCCGCGGTCCGCGACGTCATGACGGACGCGCTGACCGAGGGCGGCACGAGCTTCGACTCGCTGTACGTCAACGTCAACGGCGAGAGCGGCTACTTCGACCGGTCGCTCGCCGTCTACGGCCGCGAGGGGCTGCCCTGCCGGCGCTGCGGCACCCTGATCCGCCGGGACCGGTTCATGAACCGGTCGTCGTACTACTGCCCCCACGACCAGCGGCGTCCCCGGAACGGGCGCTGGTGAGCAGGGCGCGCCGGACCTCCTGCGGCACGTGCCCGTCGGCGTCGATCGGCGTCCACCCGGCGCCCGGCCGCCACTGCGAGCCGCACCCCTGACAGGCGAAGAGGTCCTCGTCGGTCCGGGTCGGCACCCACTGGCACAGGGTGCGGCACGGCCGGACGACGAGCTCCACCGCGTCAGCCTGCCATGTCACCTGTGTGATCTCTCGCCGGAGGGCGTCGCGTTGGTTACCGTGCCGCAATGGAGCAGCACCCGGTCCCCGCGCCACCCCGGTGGGCCTCGGCGGCCGCGAAGGCCGTCCGGCTGACCGTGTGGGTGCGCGGCCAGGTGCAGGGCGTGGGCTTCCGCTGGTGGACGCGGTCGCGCGGCCTGGAGCTGCACCTCGTGGGCACGGCGACCAACCTGCGCGACGGGCGGGTGGAGGTCGTCGCCGAGGGGCCGCGCCAGGCCTGCGAGCAGCTGCTGGGCTGGATCTCCGAGCAGCCCTCGTCGAAGGGTCGGCCCGGCAGCGTCAGCGGGGTCACCCACCGATGGTCCGCGCCGTCCGGCGCACTCCGCGGGTTCCGGGAGCGTTGATCAGTCGACGGTGGCGCCGCGGATCATCGCGTAGATCGCCTTCGTGCGCTTCAGGGACGCCGTGAGCTGGGCGCGCAGCGCGGACGGCGTCGAGGGGGAGGCCAGCGCGCGCGTCACGGGCCACACCGTGTAGGGCCCGATCTGGCAGTACGTGGCCGTGACCGCGACCCTCTCCGCGACCCAGCGGGCGCCGCGCCGCACGACGTGCACGCCGACGACGCCGCCGTCCTGCGTCTGCGGCTTGAGGTCGTGCGCGGGGGACTGGTTCGACAGCAGGTTGCCCATGCCGTAGACGACGTACTTGTCGCCGATCCGCTGCACCGGCTGCTGGACGTGCACGTGGTCGCCGAGGATGAGGTCGACGTCCGGCGACCGCAGCAGCGCCTTCGCCTGCGCGAGCTGGGTCGGCGTCGGCGCGGACTGGTACTCCTGCCCCCAGTGCAGCGACAGCACGACGAAGGTGGCGCCGGCGGCCCTCGCCCGGTGCGCGTCGGCCAGGATCCTGGGCACCGAGATCACGTTGACCGACCAGGGCGTGGGCGGCGCCATACCGTTGAGGCCGTAGGTGTACGACAGGTGGGCGACCACCGCGTCCCGAACCTTGTGCAGCTCGATGCTGCGTGCCTCGGTGGCGGAGCGGGCAGTGCCGGCATGGGCGAGGTGCTGCGCGTCGAGCGCGCCCAAGGTGTCCCGGACGCCGGCCGTCCCCCGGTCGGCCGAGTGGTTGGAGGCGGTGGAGCAGCCGTCGTAGCCCGCCCAGGCGACGGCGTCAGCGAGCTCGTGCGGGGTGTTGAACACGGGGTACCCGCTGATGTCGCTGTCGTCCTTCGACAGCGGGGTCTCGATGTGGCAGAGCGCGAGATCGGCCCCGGCGACGAGGGGCTTGACCTGCGTGAGCATCCGGCGGAAGTCGTAGCGGCGGCCGCCGCCGTCGGCCAGGGCGCGGTTCGCGACCGGCTTGTGGATCAGGAGGTCGCCGGTGGCCACCAGCGTGAACGCGTTCGGGTCGGGCGGCGGGGCGGGCGTGGTCGTCGGTCTCGGGGACGCCGGGACCGTGGCGCGGGCCGGGGAGGTCGACGCGGCGGGCGCGCCCGCGTCGGTGCTCGAGCAGCCGCCGAGTGCTCCCGTGGCCAGGAGGACGGCGACGACGGCCGACGCGCGTCCCCGTCCGCGATTCACATCAGCAGGATGCCCGAAACGTCCGTCGGGTTGACGCACGGCTCGCCCGGTCATCCCGAGTTCCTCGGTCGCCACAGGTCCTGCTGCTGGCCGTCGTACGGCGCGATGACGCGCCCGGCGAGCACGTAGTCGTCGGGGAAGGCCCGGCCGGTCGCACGCAGCGCCGCCGCCGTGGTCGCGCCCGGCTGCTGGGACGGGACGAGGACCCACGCCCGTCGCCCCCACTCCGGGTCCTGCTGCCGCAACGCGTACGCCGCGGAGTCGGCCTCCGAGCCCCACCCGGGGAAGGCCGGGAGCAGCGTGGCGGGGGCGCGGCCGTCCAGGGCCAACACCGCCATCGGGTGCCACGTGAGGTCGAGCAGCGGCGTGCCGGCGCGCCACCCGGCCGCGGCGGCGTCCGCGCGCAGGTCGTCGATCCAGCCGGCGGTCTCGGCGTCCACGAGCAGCGGCGCCGCGCCCGGCACCACCGATCGTGGCAGCACCTGCTGGGCGAGGGGCTGCAGCCGGTACGGCGCCCGCGCCCGCGACGTCGGGACGGCGACCGCGGCGAGCACGACGACGGTCGCGGCCAGCACCCCCAGCGCCGGCACGCGCACGCGCGCGGGAGTCGCGGCCAGGAGGACCCCCGCGGCGCAGGCGAAGAGCCCGGTCGCGGCCGGCGTCTGGGTGGCGTACTGCACGTTGGTGCCGAGCGGGACGCAGAGCGCCAGGCCGGTGAGCCCGGCCCCGAGCAGGACCAACGGCACGCAGCCCCCGCCGTCCCGGCCGTCCCCGCCCTCCACGCCCTCCCTCGACCCGAGCCGCCACGCGACGGCGACGAGCGCGGCTGCCAGGGCCGTCTCCGCGGCGATGGCCGGCGGTCCCGCGGCGGACGCCAGGCCGGGCACGCCCCCGGGGAAGCCGTGCACGACGAGCAGCACCGGCAGGACCAGCCCGGGCAGGGTGAGGCCCAGCAGCCACCAGCGGCGCTCGGCCTCCGGGCGGCCGGTCGCGAGCAGCGCCAGCAGGGGGAGACCCGCCCAGAGCGCGAGCGGCCCGGGCGACCCGGCGACGACGTCCCAGACGCCCTGCACCGCGCCCTCGAGCACGCCGGACACGGTGTAGCGCGCCGGGTCCACACTCGCCACCGCGCCCGCCGCGCGCCGCAGCGCCGTCAGCGTCGTCCCGAGCCCGTTGACCGCGAGCAGGTGCACCACGAGGGCCACGACGAGGACGAGGCCCGTCGCCGCCACCACGCTGCGAACCCAGCGCGGCGGCGTCCGGCCCAGCAGCGGCACGACGGCGGCGGACGCCCCGACCACGAGCAGCGCGCCGAGCGCGCTCGTGGTCTTGCCGATCGCGGTGACCGCCAGTCCCGAACCGAGCTGGACCGCCGCCGCCGCGACGTCGACGCCTCGGAGGGCGCGGGTGCGAGGGACGACCAGCCGGGAGAGCCCGGCGGCGACGAGCAGCAGCCCGACCTCGGCGAACCAGTTGTAGGCCGGCGTGCGGACGAAGACCACGTAGAAGCACAGCGACCCGGCGACGACCGCGGGCGGCCACACGGCGCGCAGCCAGGACGGCCAGGTCTCGCCGGTCGCCGTCTCCGCGGCCCGCCGCGTGGCCCGCGCCGCGGGCAGCGAGACGAGCACGAGCACGAGCGCCGCCACCACCCGCAGCCGCGCCACGTCGTTCCCGAGCAGCCGCAGCAGGATCCCGAGGTACCACCCGAACACGCCGTCGAACCCGGACGACGACGCCCACGGCTGCGCCGCCAGCAGGTAGTGGCTCTCGTCCATGGCGTCGACGCCACGGTCGGCGTCCCGGACCACCGCCAGCAGGGGGAGGGCCGCTCCCGCCCACGCGAGCACCCCCGCGGCGACGGCAGGCAGGAGCTCGGTCGCCCGCTCCGCCGCGACCGCGGGACTCCTGCGCACCACGACCGCCTCGTCCATCGCCCCCATCCTCTCCGATCGGCCGACTCTCCCTGCGACCTCCGCCGTCGCGGCCTGTCGACCCGTTAGGCTCGACGGCGGCCCTGTACGGAACGGGCCCGGAGGAGAGCGGCCACGACGTGCACCTGAAGACCCTGACGCTGCGAGGCTTCAAGTCGTTCGCCTCGGCGACGACGTTGCGCCTCGAGCCCGGCATCACCTGCGTGGTGGGGCCGAACGGGTCGGGCAAGTCGAACGTGGTCGACGCCCTGTCCTGGGTGATGGGCGAGCAGGGCGTGAAGAGCCTGCGCGGCGGCAAGATGGAGGACGTCATCTTCGCCGGCACCGCCGGCCGCCCGCCGCTCGGCCGCGCCGAGGTCAGCCTCACCATCGACAACACCGACGGCGCCCTGCCCATCGACTACGCCGAGGTCACGATCTCGCGGACGATGTTCCGCTCGGGCGGCTCGGACTACGCGATCAACGGCAGCCCCTGCCGCTTGCTGGACATCCAGGAGCTGCTGTCCGACTCCGGCATCGGCCGCGAGATGCACGTCATCGTCGGGCAGGGCCAGCTGGACGCCGTCCTGCACGCCTCGCCCGAGGACCGGCGCGCGTTCATCGAGGAGGCCGCCGGCGTCCTCAAGCACCGCAAGCGCAAGGAGAAGGCGCTCCGCAAGCTCGACGCCATGCAGGCGAACCTCACGCGCCTCGCCGACCTCACAGCCGAGATCCGCCGCCAGCTCAAACCGCTCGGCCGGCAGGCCGAGGTCGCCCGCCGCGCTCAGGTCGTGCAGGCGGACCTGCGCGACGCCAAGGCCCGGCTGCTCGCCGACGACCTCGTGCAGCTCACGACGACGCTCCACAAGGAGGTCGCGGACGAGGCGGCGCTGCGCGCCCGGCGCGCCGAGGTCGAGGAGCAGCTCGCCGGCGCGCGCCGCCGGCTCGCCGAACTCGAGGACGCCGCCGCAGCCGCCTCCCCGCGCCACGCCCGTGCCCAGGAGACCTGGTACCGCCTCTCCGGCCTGCGCGAACGCGTCCGCGGCACCGCATCGCTCGCCGCCGACCGCCGCCGGCTCCTCTCCGAGGCTGCGCCCGAGCGCGTCTCCGGCCGCGACCCCGAGGAACTGGCCGCGCAGGCCCGCGCCGTCCGCGAGCAGGAGGCCGCGCTCGCCGAGGCCGTCGAGCTCGCCCGAGAGACCCTGGCCGACGCCGTCGACGTCCGGCACGAGGCCGAGAAGGCCGAGGGCGAGGAGGAGCGCCGCATCAGCGCCCTGCTCCGCGCCGCCGCCGACCGCCGCGAGGGGCTGGCCCGGCTGGCGGGCCAGGTCGCCGCCCGGCGCAGCCGCGTCGAGGCCGGCCAGGAGCAGGTTGACCGCCTGCACGGGCAGATCGCGGACGCCGAGCAGCGTGCCGGCGCCGCCCGCGCCGAGCTGGAGAGCCTCGAGGCGGGCGACGAGCCCGGCGACGAGGACCTCGACGCCCTGCACGAAACGGCCGTCGCCGCGCTCGCCGACCTGGACGCCGAGCTCGCCGACGCCGTCGCCGAGGAGCGCGCGGCGGAGCAGGACCGCGCCACCTGGGCCGCCCGGCGGGAGGCACTCGAGCTCGGGCTCAAGCGGAAGGACGGCGCCGGCGCCCTGCTCGCCGCCGGCGACCGGCTGCCCGGCCTGCTCGGGTCCGTCGCCGCGCTGCTCGCCGTCGAGCCCGGCTACGAGAACGCGGTCGCCGCCGCGCTCGGACTCGCCGCGGACGCCGTCGCCGTCGAGTCCGCCGGCACCGCGCTGGACGCACTGCGGCTCCTCAAGGCC